>CAYPIT010000007.1:0-21238 GCA_964410825.1 uncultured Nitrospiraceae bacterium | reverse complement strand
TGATGCAGGATTTCTCCCAGGAATTACTTGAATATTGTGTGAGGAAACATGGAAAGACGCAGACAAGCTCTTTCTGAGATCAACGTTACCCCGTTTGTTGACGTGATGCTCGTCCTGCTTATCATATTTATGGTAACTGCCCCCCTTATGCAACAGGGAATAGATGTTGATCTGCCGCAGGCAAAAGGCAAAGAACTATCTCCAGCAGAGAGGATAATCATCACAGTAAAGAAAAGCGGCAAGATTTATGTTAACAAATCTTCTGTTTCCTTAAAATCTCTGAAAACCAGGCTCTCGAAAAAAACCAATAAAGAAGTTTTTCTCAAAGCAGATAAAGATGTTCCCTATGGACTCGTGGTCACGGTTATGGGTGAGTTACGGGAAATCGGAATTGAAAAATTAGGGATGGTAACCGAGCCGAAAGCACGGATTAAATGAGCCAATCTCTTTATATTGGTAAAGAGCCGAATTTTCAAAAAATAATAATTACCTCTGCCATCATTCATATTTTCTTTATCACCCTTGTTGCAATACCGATTAAATCAAATAAACGGGAATACAAGAGCTATTTTGTTAATATTGTATCACCGTTGGAACTCCGCAGGGCTTCAAAATTAACTTCGAGATCTAAAGTTAACAACAGCACAAAAGCATCAATAAAGAAGAAAGCCCCGCCTCGAAGAAGGGTTAAGTCAGAAAAGGGGGTAACTCTTCAACCGGCTGATAGGGTCACAAATGAAATAGAGAGGCTGCGCGCCATCAGCACTCTTACAAAAAAGAAAAAGGAAAAAGAACTTAAGTTAGCAAAGGCCAGGGAAGCGGATGAAGCGCTCAGCAAAGCGATAGAAAATATCCGGGGGAAAAAGCTTGCGAGCATTTCAGTAGGACCGGGCACGAGCGCCAAAGTCTCGTCAGTAGCGTCGGAGTCTTATCACGCCCTTATAATACAGAAGATCCGGGAAAACTGGATCATACCTTCAAATTTTGAATCATCAGACCTTGAAACAATTATATCTTTTACGATTGATCGGGAAGGAAAAGTAATCTCACATAAAATTGAAAAAACCTCAGGTAAAAATTTATTTGACCGTACAGCAGTAAAAGCGATATTAAAGTCCAGCCCCCTGCCCGTACATCCTGTTGAAAGAGAAATCGAGGTCAGATTCCATTTATGAAAATTCAGACAGGGGTTAGAGGCGAGGTCGGAATCTTTTTAAGTATCTTATTGTTACTTACTGTCACGAACTTATCGCAGGCGAAGATTTACATTGATGTCTCATCCCCCGGGATCAGACAACTTCCCGTTACGTTAATTACGAGGGGCCCGGTCAAGGCTAAGGAACTCGAATGGATTGTGAAAAGCGATCTTGAAGCCACGGGTATGTTTGAATTTGTCGATCCGGATATTCCGGGCGCTGAAATCATCGCGAATCTGGACGTCAACATGTCTGAAGGATTAAAAGTACTGCTCTCTATCAGGGATTTAATCGAAAACAAAGAGGTACTGAAGAAAAGATTTGATGCATCTAAAGTTATTATCAGACCAATGGCACACAGCATATCAAACGATATCTACAAGATTGCAACCGGGAAGAAAGGAATGTTCAGGACAAAAATATCTTATATGGTAAAAGCCGCGAAAAACAGAAAGGAACTCAGATTGATGGACTGGGACGGGTACAGATCCAGAAAACTCGTATCACGGGGACTTACTACAACTCATAACTGGTCCGGTGACGGCCGATTTCTTCTTTATTCTTCAGAGAGGAACAGAAACTGGAATATTTACCGGTTAAACAGGGAGAACGGCCGGGAAACAATTCTCTTTAAATCAAAAGGTCTGAACCTGGTCGGCGGAACCTCGAGAGATGGATTAATATCATTTTCATCTTCAAAAGACGGCAGTTCTGAAATATTTACTATTAATAATTATGGCAAGAAACTGAAAAAACTCACTAAATCTTTTGGTATTGATGTTTCTCCCGTATTCTCTCCTGAGGAAGATAAAATAGCTTTTGTATCTGACCGGGGAGGAACTCCACAGATTTACACCATGGACCCAGATGGCAGGCATCCAAAGAGAATTACCTATCAGGGTTCTTATAATACCCAGCCATCATGGTCACCCGAAAGTGACTGGATCGCTTACGCCGGAAGAAAAAATGGAAAAATGCAAATTTTCATGGTAAAATCTGACGGAACAGGATTGAGACAGCTTACAGTAAGCGGCAATAATGAGAGTCCGTCTTTTTCTCCTGACGGATTATTTCTTGCCTTTGATTCTGACAGGAACGGACACCGGGGCATATATATAATGAAAGTAAGCGGGGAAAGGCAGAGATTAATAACACCTAAACATTTAAAGGCCATTTCGCCAAGGTGGTCACCGTATTTTAAAAAATAGAATCCAACACATTATTATATTAAAAGGAGGGCTTATCTCATGAAAAAAATTCTTATTATACTATTAGTGATTTTGGTTGCCGGTTGTGCAAAAAAATATACAAGATCGACTGAAGATACTGAATCACCAAAAGGATCCTGGGAGGTCGTTAAAGAAGAAAAAGAGGCCACCGAGACCGCATACGTAAAAGAAGAAGGAATATCTGAGAGGGAGTTGTCAGTCGCGGAAATGGCAAAGACGGTTCTAATGGATGTTCTGTTTGATTACGACAAATACAATATAAGACCGGATTCAAGACCGGCACTGGATGCAGTTGCTTCTTTCATGAATGAGAATATGGACCTCAACATTGTAATTGAAGGACACTGCGATGAAAGGGGAACAAATGAGTATAACCTGGCTCTCGGAGAAAGAAGGGCCAAGTCAACAAAAACTTACCTGGCATCTCTCGGGATTGCGTCATCCAGGATAATTACAATAACCTACGGAGAAGAAAAACAGATCTGCACGATGAGCACCGAATCTTGCTGGCAAAGCAACAGAAGGGCTCACTTCGTTGTTGTGGGAAAAAACCGTTAGTAACCTTTTAATATCCTGATTGAGAAACAGAGGATAACTGTCTTATGTTTTTTAAAAACTTCTATAGTTTGATCTATGCGTTATCTGTTACCTCCGTTCTTTTGTTGAGTGGCTGCGCCTCGACACAAGATATAGGCAAAATACAGTGGGATATCAATGAATTGAAAAATGAAGTAAAGAAGGCCAAAGGGGCATCCGGTACTTCATACCAAAAGTCGGATATCGATAACAAACTGAAAGCGATTGAGGAAAGACAGAGCGCAACATCAAAAACAGTATCAGATCTGTTAATTCAGATCCAGTCGCTGACATCAGAGTTTCAGACCATGACAGGACGATTTGAGGAGTCACGTTATTTTTCTGAAAAAAGTGCGGCTGAACTCTTACAAAGCAAAGACATGCTTATCGCCAGAGTTAAGGAGTTGGAACTCGCTATATCGGATTTAAAAGCAAAGGTTGCAGAAACCCAGAAAAGGACTGCTAATCTCAAAATAGAGGCACAGAAAATTGCTGTAGAGACCTCAAAACAGGTCAGTAAACCTGAGGCAGCCAGAAAAGAAACAAATAAGGCATCCCAGCAGCCTGTAGCTGATAAAGAAAATTTAAAAGTAAAAATCAAGGATGTCTACATGGCCGGATATCAGGCACTGAGAGAGGGAAAGCCTGAAAAAGCAAGAGAAAAATTTATGTCAGTGCTAAAAGACTATCCAAAGAACGAATATGCCGATAATGCACGGTTCTGGATAGGTGAAACTTATTATAAAGACGGTAGTTATGAAGATGCGATTCTTGCATATGAAGATCTTTTTAAAAACAATCCGGACAGTGACAAAATCCCGGGTGCGATGCTGAAACAGGGGCTTGCATTTTATGCATTAAAAGACCAGAAAACCGGCAAGATAATTCTTGAAAAACTGATCGGGAAATACCCTGACTCTGAACAGGCAAAGCTTGCAAAGAAGAAAATAAGAAAGCCCGTCCCACCAAAGAAAAAGAAATAATACTCCTTTAAATGGGCGACCCCTCTGAATACGTCCCCAAGCACTACTCAGTTGTTTGAGATATGCAAATTAGTTTATGGCATACTGCTATGCTTCAGTGGTACTCGTCACTCAACTTCACGCTATCCACGAACAATATATGAGATATTATGATTTAATTGCATTTCCATGTATTCTGATGTATTCTAATGATGTGGTATGAATGCAATAAAAAATGGAGGAACATTATGTCTAAAACCGTTACATTAAGATTGAATGAAAACATATACGATTTATTCAGGGCGATGGCTGAAAGCGATAACAGAACACTATCCAATTTCATTGAAACATCGGCTTTGCGCTATATTGAACAGCATGAATATGTCGATGATTATGAAATGGACGAGATAAGAGAGAACCAACAGCTCAATAGAAGTCTGAAACGCGCAATAAAAGACATGAAATCACAAAAAGGAAAATTTGTTGAGTAATTATAAGATATTTAAAACTGATGAGTTCGCAAATGCCTTAAAGAAATTATCAAAAACAAATATCGAGTTTATTCAGAAAAAGCTTATGAGTTATGTATATCCTCAACTCAGGAATGAACCTTGTTTTGGAAAAAACATCAAAAAGCTAAGAGACTATAATCCTGATACGTGGAGGTATCGTATTGGCAAGTTCAGGCTATTTTATTCAGTCGATCATGAAAACAAAACTATATATATTCTTACAATCGATTTCCGTAAGGATGCTTATAGATAAATCAACTCGGTAGAAATATTTGGATATCAAGTCATTGGAGATTGAGCGAGTACCACACTGCGTTTTTTCGCTGGTTGTTATTATGAGGGGAACAAATCAGCTTTAAAGCTGAATGATAAACTACAGTGGTACTCGTCAGTCACTCAGCCTACTTCAAATAAAATGTTGACAATAGGCACACAATGTAGCACTATATAATTGTGAAATATTTTGATTGGAACAACGGAAAAAACGAGGAATTAATAAAGGATCGAGGGATATCCTTTGAAGAAGTTGTTTTCTGCATTATGCGTCATGGCTTGCTTGATGTAATCGAACATCCGAATAAATCAAAATATCCGGATCAGAAAATATTTATTGTAGATATTGAAGAATATGTTTTTCTTGTGCCTTTTGTTGAGGATGATGAGGTTATCTTTTTAAAGACCATCATTCCGAGTCGGAAAATGACAAAAAAATATTTGGGAGATGAAAATGAAAATTAGTAAAGAAGAAAAAACAATCCTTAAATCAGTAGAAAAAAGAGAGTGGAAGTCTGTTCGGGGAGTAAAAGGGAAGATAAAGAAATATCAGGAATATGCCAAAACAACTTTTCGAAAAGACAAGAGAGTTAATATCAGAATATCTGAGAAAGACTTAGTTGGACTTCAGAAAAAGGCGGTAGAAGACGGTCTTCCTTATCAGACATTGATTTCAAGCATATTGCATAAATTTATATCAGGTCGCCTTATTGAAAGAAAATCATGATATAACCATGCTCGTGAATGCTCAACCACAGCAATCTTTTTGATTGTGATTGTTTTTTGATTTGTAGAACAGATTAGCATCAGAATTAACGATCAATGGAGAATATGTTTTATGTGGAAAGAGGGAGAAGTCCACAACATTGAAATAGTTGATTATCATTAGGAGGTTTAAAAATGAAAACAAATAAAATACAACCAATTCACCCTGGTGAAATTCTCATGGAAGAATTTTTTAGCCCATTGGAGCTGAGCCAGAACCAACTTGCCAATGATATTTGCAATCATCTTTTAGAATACGGTATTTTTCATGGTGCGCATCTGTGATGAGGACGTTAAATTCATAAATTTACCTTTGCCAATTGCAACCCACGAGGTTACACTAATAATTAATGATAAAAAGTTTTGTGCACAGGGGTTGGAAGACTATTTTTATATAGAGGGGACATTTTCAGCTTTCAATGTCTGCCATTATCAAAGCACCATTTCGACAAGCTAACGGGATTCTAAATCATCCAGGTCCAGTTCAAGCCTTTTGAGCTCCCCTATAAGTTCAACTTTCTCTTTCTGAAATGCATCCTTTATTAATGCTATTTCCTGTTCTTTTTCAGAGAGATTCTGTCTAAGGTCTAAGGCATATATCCCGGCAGCACAAAAACCGGCAATAAGAATAGCGATCAATATTTTTATGCCAATCGGCGTTCTGAACATTTCATAACGCTCTATATCCCGCTCCAAAGGAGTCTTGTCGCTCATATTATTTATACCTCTTGACTTCAAAGCGATACAATTCAATATTCTCTTCCAGATATATGCCTGCTTTCATCGAGGCGATGCCTATCTGATCATCAACAGTGTCAACTCCCTCAAGATCAGGGAGAAGCAGCCCTTTGCGCTCACCACTTTTGACAATTACTCCGAATTTTCTTGTATCAAGTTCCTTCTTGCTGTTAACCTTTTCAGGTTCAGAAAGCACATCAACCGAATAATCGATGCTTTCCAGTTCTCTGGAATTCACCGGCATAAACCGTGGGTCCTGGGTAGCAGCACTTATCGCATTCTGAATAATCTCGGCTGCAACGTTCTCAGTAGTCGGCTGGAAGGTGCCTATGCAACCCCTAAGTTCCCCTTTAATCTTCAGTGAAACGAAAACTCCGGCTTTCTCAACCATCTCGGGCACAGGGTTTTCGGGTGGCTCTATCACCTTGCCATTGAGCACATACTCATCAACAGTCTTTTTTGCGAGTTTTATTAGAGGATGCATGGCAAAAAACTCAAAGATAAAAAATAAAATATCAAAAATAAGGAGTCAGCTAATTATTTTTTCCTCTTTACTACATAATCCGAGATAGTAAGAAGCGCTTCTTTTTCTACTGAATCCTCAAATATATCGAGATCAGCTCTGGCTTCATTCAGGAGAGAATTGGCTTTATCATAGGATTTTTCTATTGATTTATGTTCTCTCATTGAATGCCGTATAAAGGCAAGGTCTGTTTCATTAACTTTTTCTGCCATTATAATCTCTTTAATCTGGTTAACTTCTCTTATGTCCGCATCTTGCAATAAGTTAATAAGCGGGAGCGTTATCTTGCCTTCTTCCAGGTCTTTTCCCAGGATTTTCCCGAAAGTTTTCTCTTCAGCCACGTAGTCAAGAATATCATCCGCCATCTGGAAAGCAAAGCCGAATTTCAGACCAAAAGATGCAAGCGCATCTTCCTGTTGCTGTGAAGCACGACCCAAAACCGCCCCGCCTTTGCATACAGCAGACATCAGCATCGCGGTTTTACCCTGAATAATTTTCATGTAATCGTCTTCTGTTATCTCGGGAGAGCCTTTTTTGCTGAGCTGAACCAGTTCGCCTTCGCTCATTTTAGCCGTAGCAGTGCATAGTGCATCCATAACCGTCTGAGATTGAAGCATATTCGCCAATCTCAATGCGTTTGCATACAGGAAATCTCCGACCAGGACTACGACCTGATTCCCCCATAGCGAATGGGCCGCCTCTTTGCCCCTCCTCATACTGGCACCGTCAACAATATCATCATGTATTAAAGAGGCTGTATGAATAAATTCTACACTACATGCAAGGGTACTGACCTTATCACTGTTTGACCTAAAGAGTTTGGAACACAGAATCGCCAGAATTGGACGTATTCGTTTGCCTCCGCTTGATAATAAATGGTCTCCAACTGCTGCAATAGCAGGAGCAACCGTGCTCAATGTCTCCTGAATTTTTTCCTCTGCACCAGCTAAATCTTCTCTGTAATATTCCCAGATCTGATCAATTGTCATCTTTTCCATATAATTAAATACCCTTACATGTTAGTCTTTGTTCTTCATCATTATCGAATCCAGATCAGTATCTTTTTCATTTAACTTATGTAAATCTTCGGGTCTGAACACCCCATTTTCAGTAATTATTCCGGTTACATATTTCGCAGGAGTGACATCAAAGGCGATATTCCTTACCCTCACTCCATCCGGGGCGATCTGACAGTCGAACACATGAGTAACTTCTTCTGAACCCCGTTCTTCAATCGGGATCTGGTCACCGGAAGAAATCGAAAAATCGATGCTGCTCAGAGGTGCAGCCACATAAAAAGGCACCCCGTTTTCCTTGCATAAAACAGCTAAAGAATATGTCCCTATTTTATTTGCAACATCCCCGTTTGCTACAGTTCTGTCAGTGCCTACAATAGCGAGATTTATTTCTCCGTTTCGTAACAGTGCCCCGGCTGTATTATCCGTAATCAGGGTTACTGGGATATTGTCCTGCATCAATTCCCATGAAGTCAAGCGGCATCCCTGAAGCACAGGACGCGTCTCATCTGCAATTACATGAATCTGTTTACCCTGTTCGACCGCTACCCTTATCGGCCCGGTTGCAGTTCCGTAACCACCGGTCGCGAGCGATCCCGCATTGCAATGAGTAATTACAGTATCACCATTCTTAATAAATTGTGCTCCCCATTTGCCTATAGACTTATTAATCGCTATGTCTTCCTGAAGAACTTTATCCGCTTCTTCCATAAGCAGTCTCTTTAGAGCATCAACAGGCTTATCCTGGTTTTTTATTAAAAGAACCTTTGTCCTGTTAACCGCCCATTGAATATTTACTGCCGTTGGCCTCGTTAATAGCAAGGTTTCGAAAATCGGTTCCAGACCCTGCATAAAGTCACTGTAATTGCCTGCTGCTATCTCCCTTGCTCCTATAGCTATTCCCATTGAAGCAGCGATACCTATTGCAGGTGCACCTCTTATCCAGAGTTTTCTGATTCCCTCAGCAACCATTTTGTAATCAGTGCAATCAACATACACAATCTCACGGGGAAGCCTGGTCTGATCGATCATACGTACTATCCCGTTAACAAGTTCTATTGTTTTTACCATTTCGATCTCCTTGGATTATTAATCTTCTTATTATCTATATTAACTCAGGCAGTATCGTCATAACTAAAAGAGCTGCGGTTAAAACAATTAAAATCCCTACTGTAGCCCATGAAATAACATTGTGATTTTTTGAATTAATATACTCCCCCATAATTTTTTTGTCATTAACCAGCTTCAATGCAAAAATAAGCACAAAAGGCAGCAGTATCCCGTTCAATACTGATGACAGAACCATTAAAAGGACTAAAGGCGCATCAGGAATTAATACGAGTAAAGATGAAATTACAATAAGTGCAGTATAAATCCACATAAACTGCGGGGCCTGTTTGAACGATTTATTGATACCGGTCTCCCATCCCATAGCCTCACAGATATAGTATGCAGTTGCCAGTGGCACTATAATCGCACCAAGAATAGAGGCATTTGCCAGGCTTACAGCAAAAAAACTTGATGCGTATTCTCCGGCAAACGGTTTTAATGCAAAAGCAGCTTCATGTGCCTCATTTATTCTGATGCCATTTGGAAAAAGTGTTGTTGCACATGTAACTATAATAAAAAATGCAATGATGTTAGTTATAAAACAACCTGAAATCACATCGAGTTTCGAGTATTTGTAATCTTCTTTTTTTATTCCTTTTTCCGCAATAGAAGACTGCAGGTAAAACTGCATCCAGGGAGTTATAGTCGTTCCGATTATCGCGATGCTTAACATAACAAATTCAGACTCTAATTTTACCTTGGGAACAAACGTGCTGTGAAATACCTTTCCCCATTCAGGTTTTGCCATTATGCCGGAAACTACATAACCAAAATAAAGAAGACACGCAACAAGTAACACACTTTCAACAACCCTGTAACTTCCTCTTGTCACGAGAATCCATATAAGAAATGCGCCTATCGGCACCATGATATATTTACTGAGACCGAAAATTTCCATACTTGCTGCCCACCCCGCAAACTCCGCAACAGTTGTACCAAAGTTAGCAATAAGAAGGATTATCATCATAAAAAAAGTAGCCCTAATGCCATAGTTTTCCCTGATCAGGTCAGAAAGCCCTTTGCCGGTAACAACCCCCATTCTTGCAACCATCTCCTGAATAACCACCAGTGCAATTGTCGTTGGTATTAAAGTCCAGAGGAGCATATTGCCATAGCGGGCTCCTGCAACAGAATATGTAGTTATACCCGAAGCATCATTATCTATGGATGCAGTTATAATTCCCGGACCTACTATGGTGATAAACAGGAGAAGGCCCTTCCATAATGATCCGGCTCTCCGGCGTGTCATACACTCCTCCTCTTTTTCCTTGATGAAGGAGGAAGTAGTATATCTATTACATCATCTATTGTTATGATTCCAAGAAGCTCTCCGTTTTCATGAAGAACAGGAATGGCAAGGAGATTATACTTGGAGATAATTTCAGCAACAACCTGCTGTTTTTCATCTGGAGAAACTGTCTTTAATTTCTTTTCCATGATATCAGAAAGAGGGACTTGCGGAGGAGAAAGAAGCATATCTTTTAATGTAGTTATACCTATCAGCTTTTCGTCTTCAACAATGTAAATGTAATAAACAGTCTCAACTTCATTGGCATCCATCCTGAATTTTTCAAATGCCTCCTGTACCGTCAATCCAGGGTTATAAGCTATGAACTGATTTGTCATCAGTCCGCCGGCTGTATCTTCTTCATGGGCAAGGAGTTCCTGAATGTCCTGGGCTTCCTCCTCTTCGATAGATTCCAGAAGTTCCTGGGCCTTATCAGTTTCAAGGTCAGCGATCAGGTCTGCCGCTTCATCCGGGGGCATCTTCTCAACGACTTCGGTGGCATGATCTTTATCAATGTCTTCGATTATCGCCTTCTGCAGATCAGGATCAAGTTCAGGAAGGGCCTCGGCAGCCACATGCGGAGCTAATCCTTTAAAAAAGGATAATCTCTGCTCATGAGGCACCTTACTGATAATATCCGCTATATCAGCGGGATGCATGTCAGATATCATCTGTCGCGGTATGGTTAATGATATTTTTGAAAGCCTGGGCTCAAGCGGCTGTATAAAGCTCCAGCGGATAATGTTCTGCGGGAGAGTTTTCCCGATAAAATTATAAAAATTTTCACTTTTCCGTTCTATCCCCAGGCGTCTCAGAATGCCCCTGATTCCTACATCAACACCAACAATACATGCATTATGATGCTGGCCTTCAAGCTGCACATCATTTACCCTCACAACTTTTGCACCGTTTGCATCAACAATCTGCTTGTCAAACACATCACGCACAATTAGAAGGATTTCATCAGAAGGTTCGTAGGGCTCGACTCTTGGTGAATATACTTTAGAAGATATTATACGTTTGTTAAAAATACCTACGTTCTCCCATTCAAGACAATATCGCTTCTTTTTTTCCTCTAAAATGAGAGCAGACACCTGCGGAAGGGGGGCACCCTTGATGACAACGAAGTCTTTTAATCTTCCAAGCTCATCTCCCTTAGGGTCTAGTACAGGCTTTTTTAATAGTTCACTGACGAAGAGCTCACCAAAAAGGGGCATGAAGACCTCCTGTCGATCAATATATATAGGATGATTTTTTACATTCTAACCATGAAGTATACCTAAGGTGATGAATTTTCGGCAAGTTATCAACACAACGGGTGAGATGTGAAAAGTGATAGGTGAGAGAAATCTACTTCTGTTTCCTCATTCGTCTCACGTCTTACGTCTCACCTGATTTAGTTTTCTTCTTTTCCTCAATTTTTTTAACAATAAGATTTGTCACTATTCCGTTAAAGACACCTGTGATAAGACCGACAAAAAGGATGACAGGACTGATCAGTAAAATCGCATCAATCTGTCTGACAAAAAGAAGATAGGCAAGAAATAACTGAGTAACATTATGTGTAACTGCACCGACGATACTAACGCTTACAGGTCCGAACAACTTTCCGCTAATTTCTTTAACTCCCCACATGACGATTGTGCTCGCAACTCCGCCACAGAGGCTTAATATAAAGGCAGGGCCCAGGAAAGTACCGGCCAGCAGGCTTCTGATAAAGACCCTCACGAGAGTTACTGTCATCCCGGCCTTTAATCCGTATAAATACAGAGTAGTTAAAGTAATAATATTGGCGAGGCCCAGCCGCAGCCACGGCACAGGGGTAGGGATGAACGCTTCAATACTGTGCAGTCCAACAGCATACGCTGAAAGAAGAGCTATGTGGATAGTTTCTGAATGATTATTATTAATGAATGAAGAGGACGCATTACCTGTTTTATTCATCAGGCCATAATTGTAAAACAAAATCTCTATAAAAGATTAAAAACAAAAAATTAAAATGACAAAGCAAAAATAAAAAATATTTTAAATGTTTGATATGTGTTTTTCATCTTTCATTTCTCATTTATTATTTATTGTTACTTAACAAGCCGATATGCATTATTTAAAATATGAATTTTATCTCTCATCCCTTTTGTAATATGGATATTTTTATCTTTGTCTACAAGCACACCTCCAAATCTTTTCGACTCAAGAAGTCTTATACCATCTTCAACGCCAAGAACGAATACAGCTGTAGAGAAGCCATCAGCAAGGTATCCTTCAGGAGCAATTACTGAGGAGCTGGTCAGGCCTGAAACAGCTGAAAAACCTGTTTTGGAATCAAGGATATGATGATACCGATTTCCATTTTTCATGAAGAATCTCTGGTAGTCACCGGATGTTGATATAGCGCTATTTTCAAGACTCAGGCTTGCAATGATGTCTTCCCATGGCTTTTCTGAATCTGATTCAGGCCGAGGATTCTGAATGCCCACTTTCCATGCATTGCGAGATGAGTTCAGTCCGAATCCCCTTATATCACCTGCAATAGCTACAAGGGCTGATTTTATTCCCCTTGCCTTTATCGCGTCTACCGCTTTGTCAGCTGCATAGCCTTTTGCAATGCCGCCCAGGTCAAGTTCCATCCCCTTATCTTCCAGGAATATTTCTGATTTAATCTCATCGATTTTTATTTTTTTAAAGTCAACAAGCTTCAACGCGCCTTTAATTTCATTCTCTGATGGTATTGATTGCTCTGCTGTTCTCTTTGAAAACTTCCAGAGACTGATGACCGGTGCAATGGATGCGTCAAAAGCCCCGCCTGATGCATTCGAAAGAGCCACAGCTTTTTGAACTATTTCTAATGTCTCCCTGCTTACTCTGACAGGTGTAATTCCTGCTTCCCTGTTCACGGCACTTATTTCGCTGTCTGGGGAAAAGTAATTCAGCAGTGTCTCAAGCTTTTTTATTTCAGCAAATCCTGCCTCAGTGGCCTCTTTTGCGTCTGCTCTTGATGACGCGACTATTGTTATTGAGCAAAATGTATCCATCAATATCCGGCTTTCTTTATACATTTGTTCCTTCCTGGTACAACCGAACAAGAGAAGTAAACAGTAAACAGTAAGCAGTAAGCAACAAAAAGTAGGCAGTAAGGAGTACGGAGTAAGGTGTAAGCTGCATTCCGCCTTCCGCCTTCTGCATACTTCATACTGTCTACTGCTTGCTGCCTTTTTCATGCGGCCCTCTCTTCTTCAGACAGCTTTTTCTTGAGGAAATGTCCTGTATACGATTCTTTTTTTGAAGCTACCTCTTCCGGTGTGCCGGAGGCCACTAATTGTCCCCCTTCATCTCCGCTCTCAGGACCCAAATCAATAATGTAGTCCGCGCTTTTAACTACATCCAGGTTATGTTCAATAACAATGACACTGTTGCCAGTACTTACAAATTCATTCAGCACATCAAGAAGTTTCTGAATATCTACAAAGTGAAGGCCTGTTGTTGGCTCATCAAGAATGTATAGAGTTTTGCCAGTACTCCTCTTGCTCAATTCCCTCGAGAGTTTAATCCTTTGAGCCTCACCCCCTGAAAGAGTGGTGGCCGACTGGCCGAGCTGTATATATCCCAGGCCGACTTTTGTTAAAGTGGAAAGTTTACTTTTCAAGGGAGGTATCGCGTTAAAAAATTCAAGTGCCTGAGATACAGTCATGTTCAGGACATCAGAAATATTTTTATCCTTATATCTGATTTCAAGTGTTTCTTTATTATATCTGCTACCCTTGCATGTCTCACAGGCAATATATACATCCGGAAGAAAATGCATCGAGATTTTAAGAAGACCGTCACCCTTGCACAACTCACACCTTCCGCCCGAAACATTAAAGCTGAACCTGCTCGGTTTGTACCCCCTTACTCTTGAATCGGGTACAAGTGAAAACAGATTCCTTATAAACGTAAAAATGCCTGTATATGTAGCAGGGTTTGAACGCGGGGTCCTTCCAAGAGGAGACTGGTCTATATCGATTACTTTGTCAATCTTTTCGATTCCCTCTATGCTGTCGTGCTCTCCCGGAATATCACCTGAAGAATAGAGTTTTTTTGCTAACATTTTATAGAGTATTTCAAGGACGAGCGTACTCTTGCCTGAACCGGATATACCTGTCACACAAGTAAGAACACCAAGCGGTATTTTCACATTAATATTTTTAAGATTGTATGCCTTCGCCCCTTTTATCGTAATGAATTCCTGCGGTTTTCTTCTTTGCTCGGGAACGCGTATTGTCAGCTGTTTTCTGAGATAAGAACCGGTAAGAGATTCCCTGTCTTCACTTATATGCTGCATGCTGCCTTCCGAAACTATATAGCCCCCATTTATTCCGGCTTCAGGACCCAAATCAATTATATGGTCAGCTCTCTTCATTGTATCTTCATCATGTTCAACCACAATTACGGTATTCCCTAATTCTTTTAGCCTGCAAAGACTGTCCAGGAGTTTGCCGCAGTCCCTGGGGTGCAACCCTATGCTGGGCTCATCAAATATGTAAAGGACCCCCGAAAGAGAAGACCCGATCTGTGTCGCAAGTTTAATCCTCTGCCCTTCTCCACTGGACAGAGTACTTGCTGGTCTGTCTATTGTTAAATAACCGAGTCCGACCTCGCAGAGAAAATGCAGTCTTTCTTTTGTTTCCTTAAGTATCTTGGAAGCTATTAAACGCTCGGACCTGGTGAGTTTCAGATGCTCTAAAAAATAAAGCGTTTCTTTTACAGACCTTGAGGAAAGATCAGCAATATTTAATCCGCCAATTTTTGCAGCAAGTGATTCCTTTCGGAGTCTCAACCCTTTACACATAGGACAAACAACCATATTATCATGGTCTTCACCTTCTTCATCAGCATTTTTAAAACCGAGTCCCCTGCATTTTGGGCAAGCACCAATGGAACTATTAAAAGAAAAGAACATTGGGCTCATCTCCGGGTAATTCGTACCACAGTTTGGACATGCAAGCTTGGTACTGAAGAATATATCTTTCTCTTCATCAATAATATTAATAATAACAACTTCATTAAAACCGATTGCCTGTGCAATAGCTTCGTATATATGTTTATCAATACCCGGCTTAATTATAAGTCTGTCAACCACAATATCTATATTGTGCCTTTTATGCTTGTTAAGATTTACTTCTCTGGTAATATCTACTATTTCACCATCTATTCTCGCCCTGATAAATCCCTTTCTGTGTGCTTCGTACAATTCCTTCCTGTATTCCCCTTTTCTGCCCATTACAATTGGTGACAATACCTGAATTCTGGTTCCGTTTGGCATGGCAGCAACTGACTCTATTATTTGCTGTGTCTTCTGTGAAGCAACGGGACTGCTGCATTTATAACATGTCAGCTCGCTTATTCTTGTATATGCAACCCGAAGATAATCATATATTTCTGTGATCGTTCCAACAGTAGAACGGCGACTTTTCGTAGTGGTCTTCTGTTCAATCGCGATAGATGGAGAAAGCCCTTCTATGGAATCTACATCGGGCTTTTGAAGTTTATCGAGGAATTGTCTTGCATATGCAGACAGGCTTTCAACGTATCTCCTCTGCCCCTCAGCATATAAGGTATCAAATGCGAGCGAGGACTTACCCGAACCTGACGGTCCGGTAATCACAATAATACTGTTCCGGGGTATTTTTAGATTTACATTCTTTAAATTATGTACCCTGGCACCTTTTATTACAATATTGCTGAGCATAAATTAACTCCAAGGCATAAACGATTTTAACTATAACTTATACGAGTCGCATCTTGTCAAACAATAGATTAATTTTATATAATTATAAAATGTCTTTTGATTAACCTCAAATAACAATCTTTTTATATTTTCTGGAGGAAACAATATGAAAAAGAAGAGTTACCTATTCACATCCGAGTCCGTATCAGAAGGACATCCCGATAAAGTAGCTGATCAGATCTCAGACGCAGTTCTTGATTCTATTTTTGAGCACGATACAGCCGCACGCGTAGCATGTGAAACCCTTGTAAATACAGGGATGGTTTTAATATCCGGGGAAATTACTACCGACGCCTGGGTAGATTTACAGGATGTAGTTCGCAAGACAGTAAAAAAGATCGGATACAACCATTCAGATATGGGATTTGACTGGGAATCATGTGCAGTTCTGACCTCAATTGACAAGCAGTCTCCGGATATCGCAATGGGCGTTAATGAAACCGGTGATCATGAGCAGGGTGCCGGAGATCAGGGAATAATGTTCGGCTATGCTTCAAACGAGACTGAGGTACTAATGCCGGCACCGATCACCTATGCACACAGGCTCGTGCATCGCCAGGCCGAAGTCCGTAAAAATGGAACACTGCCATGGTTACGTCCTGACGCTAAAAGCCAGGTAACCCTGCGCTATGAAAATTTTAAGCCTGTCAGTATTGAAGCTGTGATCCTTTCAACACAGCACTCGCCTGATATAGAGTATAAAGATCTTAAAGAGGCGGTGATGGATGAAATCATACTGCCTGTCTTACCCTCGGACTGGATTCATTCCGGGACCAAGTTTCATATCAACCCCACAGGTCGTTTCGTGATCGGGGGCCCTGTAGGTGATTGTGGCGTTACAGGGCGAAAAATAATAGTTGATACGTATGGTGGTGCCGCACGTCATGGTGGCGGCGCATTTTCCGGCAAGGATCCTTCTAAAGTAGACCGGTCTGCTGCTTATGCAGCCCGCTACGTAGCAAAAAATATAGTGGCTGCCGGCCTTGCAGACCGCTGCGAAATCCAGGTTTCTTACGCTATAGGCATTGCTGAGCCTACATCCATCGATATTGAAACATTCGGTACAGGCAAGGTTGAAGAAAAAAAACTTATAGAAATTGTGAGGGAGCATTTCGACCTCAGGCCGCGCGGTCTTATCACGATGCTCGACCTGCTAAGGCCAATTTACAGCCCGACCGCTTCTTATGGTCATTTTGGCCGGGAAAATGAAGGCTTCCCCTGGGAAAATACAGATATGGCCGATAAATTGAAGGAAGAATTAAAGAAGTGATGAATTACTGACAATTTTTTAATATCATCAAGAGAGAGTTTCATAGGAGGTTTTCATATGTCAACTGTAACTGCAGAGGAAAAGACAAGAGATTATAAAGTCGCGGACATAAGTCTGGCTGAATGGGGCAGAAAAGAAATAGAAATTGCTGAAAAGGAGATGCCCGGCCTTGTGTCGGTCAGGGGAAAATATGCTTCTGAAAAACCATTAAAAGGAGTCAGGATCTCCGGCTCTCTTCACATGACTATACAGACAGCTGTGCTGATCGAAACACTTACTGCTCTTGGAGCGGATGTCAGATGGGCAAGCTGCAACATCTTTTCAACCCAGGACCATGCTGCAGCAGCAATAGCAGCTGCAGGAGTTCCGGTTTTCGCCTGGAAGGGTGAAACCCTGGAGGATTACTGGTGGTGTACAAACGAGGCCCTGACGTTCCCCGGTGGACTGGGCCCGCAGTTGATCGTTGATGATGGAGGAGATGCAACACTGTTCATCCATCGTGGTTATGAGGCAGAAAATGACGCTTCTATTCTCGATGTGCAGACAGACAATAAGGAATTGCAGATAATCAATAACCTGTTAAAATCACTGTTCGTTGATGACAACCAGAAATGGCACAGGATCGTATCAGAATGGAAAGGTGTCAGTGAGGAAACCACAACCGGCGTTCACAGGCTATACGAAATGATGAATAATGGTACACTGCTCGTTCCGGCAATAAATGTAAATGACTCGGTAACCAAGTCAAAATTTGATAATCTCTATGGATGCAGGGAATCGCTTGCAGACGGCATCAAAAGAGCTACGGACGTAATGCTTGCAGGAAAGGTATCTGTAGTCTGTGGATACGGTGATGTTGGCAAAGGATGTGCTCAGTCATTAAAAGAATACGGATCAAGAGTGATTGTCACCGAGATAGATCCTATCTGTGCTCTTCAGGCGGCAATGGAGGGCTATGAGGTAGCTACTGTAGAAGACACGCTCGGTGAAGGAGACCTGTATGTGACCACAACAGGAAATAAAGACATTATTAAGATTGAGCATATGGCCAAAATGAAGGATCAGGCGATCGTCTGTAACATAGGACATTTTGATAATGAGATACAGGTCAATAAGCTTAATGCATACAAAGGCATCAAAATAATTAATATAAAGCCTCAGGTTGATAAATATCTCTTCCCTGAAGGACATTCAATATTTTTGCTTGCAGAAGGAAGGCTGGTAAATCTTGGTTGTGCTACAGGCCACCCATCGTTTGTCATGTCTAACAGTTTTACGAACCAGACGCTTGCCCAGATCGATTTATGGAAAAACAGGGACATCTACGAAAAGAAAGTGTACAGGCTTTCAAAAAAGTTGGACGAAGAAGTTGCTCGTCTGCATCTAAACAAAATCGGGGTTAAGTTAACCAAACTCACGCAGGAACAGGCAGACTACATCGGCGTTCCAGTTGACGGACCCTATAAGGCCGAGCATTACAGATACTGATTTTTCGGAGAATCAGGGGATCTCTATCTTCTTAAGTGCGCCGTCTTTATCCATATATACTACTTTTGTTATCTGAGCGTTTCTGATCATGCGGTCACATAATTTACAGGGTTTTCCACCGGCAAGACTTTTATCTTCTTCAAAACCTGCTATATACATTACAGATCCCTTCATTCTATCGGGAGGGCCATTTATTATCGCGTTCTGTTCCGCATGGACAGCTTCGCATAACTCATACCTTTCACCTGATGGGATGTTCAGCTCTTTCCTGGTACATGTCTCAATATCTACGCAGTTTTCCATACCACGAGGTGAACCGTTATAGCCCGTACTGATTATTACCTTGTCTTTGGCAACAACAGCCCCGTACTGCCTGCGCAGACAGGTAGATCGTGTTGAAACAACTTTTGCTATCTCTATAAAATAATTGTCCCAGTCAGGTCTCATATTTTCATATCTTTCTGTCTTTCCCCGACTTGATCGGGGAATCCAGAACTTTAGATGAGGAAACTGGATTCCGGTTCAAGCCCGGAATGATGCTTTGCTGCTTTCGGATTGATAGTATAATAAATATATTTAGTTCCTGTCAGTAATCAAAACACGATATCCTTCATCAGCGAGCCCTTCCGCAACATGATAGGCACTGTCATAGTCTTTAAATCTGCCGACCCGTACCCTGTAGTATCTTGCCCCTTGTACATAGACAGAACTGATCTCTACATGTGTGTAATGTATTTCCAGCCCCTTTTTTAGTCTGAACGCATTGGATTGTTCCACAAAAGAACCAACCTGAATCGTCAGATCACCGGATATTGTTGATGGCGCAAAGGGTATTCTTTGAACATAACGCGTATCTCTTCCAAGATATTCGATTCTCACCCTCCCTACGCCTTTATTTTCAAAACCTATCGCCTTCGCAGCGCCATATGAAAGGTCAAGGTCCCTTCCATATACGAACGGTCCTCTGTCATTTACAGTAACCACAACCGATTTGCCGTTATCCGGATTTGTAACGCGCAGCTTTGTCCCGAATTTCATAGTCTTGTGCGCAGCTGATAAACCGTACATATTATACCTCTCACCCGATGCAGTCGGTCTTCCCTGAAATTTGGAACCATACCATGAGGCTGTTACATACTGACCGCCTTTACGAGGTTTATATGTTATTGAAGGTGTAGTTATGCAGGATGAAAGAAAAAATAGTGCAAATATTATTATCAGCCGATTCATCCGTAATATCATACAATAGTTACGGCAGATAATGAGAGGTCAGCTATTCGCTAATTATGAATTGATGATATTAAGAATCCTCATATGACAACTCTTTCCAATTGCTCCTTCCTCTTGAACTTGTAAGTAATCCTTACAAGTTGCCGCTTAATCAAGCTCTCCTTCTAAGTTCACTGCCTTCAAGTGCAAAGTTATATTCTTGGGTGTTGTCTGATATTGTTCAGCCATCATTACCTGAGTCATCTAGACTGTTTCCTTCTCCAGCCGGACCTCGATTCGGGTTTGGCCGTCTTCGGTTTGGTAGAGGAGGAATTGGCTCTGTGAAGAAGCCGTTTTCCTTGATTTCTTGTTCATTATTAATTTCTCCTGCGGGCAGTTCTTACTTTATAAAGCCGTTCGGTAAAACCACCCTCTTTTTCAAAATCCTTTGCCTGGGCTGCAATTTGCCGGTCGAGGAAATAGCAGCAAAGATTGAGAAGGGATAATGCGGCGTTGGCAACAAGCGTTGAAGAGCTCACGGACCCACACGGACTATCACCGACTGACACGGACAATTTACCACTGTCCGTGTTGGTCTGTGTGTCTCTGTTAGTCCGTGCTTGTCCTTGAAAGTCAGTGTTTCTCTGCCCGTCCGTGTTTTTTTCTTCCTCAACCCACCCCCTCACATCATCCAGCGTTTTACACCGTCTTGCCTTAAACCTCTTCAATACCGGATGCTCCGGACGAAACTCCGGAAGCCACCTCTGCCGCAAAAAATCCTCATAATCAAGCTTCAGCTCCTCCAGGCTGGCACGCGCCACATTAGTAAGCTTTATCTCAAATTTTTTAGATGTCCCTGAAGCCTGCGAACCTTCCGCGATATTCTGTACCCCGCTACGCGCCGCCTGCACCATCTGATCATGAGTCCGACTGCGCTTATTAATGTATAACTCACAAAACCGTACGGTCACATCATAGATCAGCTGTGCAACCTGAAAACTCTTTAGCTTACGGTAGCCGCCGTGTTTTGGGAGCAAGTTATGATTTTCGCCTTTATTTTTTTTCATTGCTTCTTGCCTATGAGAGACTTTTTTTAATCCGCTTCATTCCATTTGTGCAACGCACTGTTGCACTAACTGATAATGCAAACCTGAATTTATTAAGTATCCGCTTGAATTGTGCAAACAATGACCGCACACTTCGGGAGTGTATCATCTTTCTGCCGTGTTTTTCAAAACTTACGTAATCTCTTCTTGAAATTTGATTTTCACTCATAAAGAGCCCTCCTTTAAATTATTGATGTCCCCTTTAAAAAA
>CAYPIT010000006.1:0-21731 GCA_964410825.1 uncultured Nitrospiraceae bacterium | reverse complement strand
TCGAGTTCCACACCTGCGCGCACACACAGTAACAGAATATATCCAACTCTGTAATCTGAGCCCCGTCAGTTGCATCAGCAGGGCATCCCGGTCGCGCCCCGTCTCCAAGACTCAGAGTCAGGTCATATTTTTTAGACAGCTCAAGAAGTCTGTCATAATGTTCATAAAGAGGATTCTCACGATCATTGTAGAGCATCCACTCAACAAGGAACGCGCCTCCGCGGCTCACGATATCCAGAATCCTGCCGTCCTCCTTTAATATATCAATTGTTTTTCTTGTAAGCCCGCAATGAACCGTAACAAAATCAACTCCTTCCTCTGCATGCAATTCAATGATATTAAAAAGGTCATCAACACTCATTTTTGCAATCGACCCTTTTTCTTCAGCCGTCTTTGCTACAGCTTCATATATAGGAACAGTACCAACCGAAATGGACGATTTTCTGAGCAGCAGCTTTCGTATATCTTTTATCGGGCCGCCGGTTGAAAGGTCCATCACCGCGTCAGCTCCGTATTTCATCAGCACATCGAGCTTTTGCATCTCTTCATCAAGCGAAATCCTGTCCCTTGACGTACCGATATTGGCATTAATCTTTGTCTTTAATCCTCTTCCAATACCAACAGGTTTGATATCATGATCGGTATTTCTTGAAATTACAGTAAGTCCTTCGGCAATGTCCTGTGAAAGCCTTTCAGGCTCAACATCCTCATCAAGGGCAACCTGTTTAATTTCGTCAGTGATAATGCCCTCTCTGGCAAGTTCGATTCTTGTCTTTTTTAAATCTGCCATTTTAAGCTCCTAATAAATTTACAAGTTCTCTTGTTTTTCTATTAATGTTATCCGAGGCCAAGATCTGCCTGATCATGGCTGCACCATAAGCACCCGCCTCTTTTATATATTCAATATTACTGCTTTTTATTCCACCAATAGCAAATACAGGTATGCTCATCCTGGAAGTAATCTTTTTAAATGTATCCAAGCCCATCGGTTTGCCATATCTTAACTTTGACAGCGTCCTGTAAACAGGACCCACTGTTATAAAATCAGCCCCGCCTTTCTCCGCCTCTATAGCCTCTTTCAAAGAATGAGTTGATACACCAATCAGGAGCTTCTTCTTTACCGCCTTTCTCACTGCCACCGCCGGAATGCTGTTTTGAGTCAGATGAACACCGTCTGCGCCGACCGCTATAGCGATGTCAAACCTGTCATTTATAAAAAGCCTTGCGTTGAACCTGTCTGTTAATTCCCTCATCGTATATGCCATCTTCAATAACTCCCTCGTGCCCACGTCCTTTTCTCTCAGTTGAATCGCCCTAACACCGCCTTTTAAAGCCTGTCGAACAGCTGAAACAAATGAAGAATAACGAGCAAACAATTTTCTGTCAGTAATCAAATAAAGCTTAAAATCTACTGTCTGTATCCTGTATATTGGGTTTTCCTGCCTTTGCCCTTCATCCTTCATCCTTCCGCCCTGTTGTTACAGCATTCCCTCGATCGGGCTGCTGGCAGTTGCGTAAAGTTTCCTCGGTATCCTTCCGGCTTTGTATGACATACGCCCTGCAATAACAGCATGTCTCATTGCCTCAGCCATCACAATAGGATCCTTGGCTCCGGCAATTGCAGTATTGAGCAGAACTGCGTCACAGCCAAGTTCCATAGCAATAGCTACATCTGATGCAGTTCCAACACCGGCATCTACAATTACAGGCACACTGGCCTGCTCAAGTATGATTTTTATGTTATATGGATTCCTTATTCCAAGCCCTGATCCGATTGGAGCTGCCAGTGGCATAACAGCAGCAGCACCTGCATTAACCAGGCGCTGAGCCATTACAGGGTCATCGTTTACATATGGGAGAACTATAAAACCTTCTTTGGCCAGTATTTCAGTAGCCTTGAAAGTAGCACATACATCCGGAAACAGTGTTTTCTCATCACCGATCACCTCAAGTTTTATCAGGTCAGAAATTCCGGTCTCCCTCGCAAGTCTTGAATAGCGCAGGGCATCTTCAATGTTATAACAGCCTGCTGTATTCGGCAGTATTTTATACTTCTTCGGATCTATATAATCCAGGAGGTTCTCTGATTTATTATCAAATATGTTTGTCCTTCTTACTGCAACAGTGACAACATCAGCTCCTGACACTTCAATCGCTCTTTTTGTCTCTTCAAAGTTCTTGTACTTGCCTGTACCAACCCAGAGACGTGATCTGAATTCAATATCCTTAATTATTAATTTATCGTCCATTTATACCCTCCTGTCACCCTACCCTCCACCCACAAAACTCACAATCTCCACACTATCGCCTTCACTAAGTTGATAACTCAGGTAGTCAGCTTTTTTAATAATGTTTAAATTCACTTCAACAGCAACCCTTGCCGGCTCAACCTGCAGGCTTTCAAGCAGTCCTGAAACCGTTATACCTCCTTCGATCTGTTTAATTTCTCCGTTTAGCGTTACAGTCATTTTTCATTAATTTTGATTTTAGATATGAACGTCCCGATTACCCTTTGTTATAAGGTCTATTTTTTCTGAAATACCGTTACTGCTCTTTGAAATTCTCTCTTTTAATAGTTTGTTCAAATGTTCTTTTACATCATCAGAAGCATGGTCTTCAACATATTCTTTAAGGGACAATAGCGCATTTTCTTCGCAGAATTTCCTCATCACTTCCTTCTGAGCCAGATGTCTGAAAGTCTGTCCACTTCGCCCTTCCCTGTAGCACGCGGTGCAGAGACTGGGGATAAGTCCAAGACGGGATATTTTCTCTATAACCTCTTCGAGACTTCTTTTATCTTCAACTTCAAACTGTTCGGTGTCGCCATGTTCGACATACCCCAACGGGCTTGTCTTTGACCCGGCAGATATCTGAGACGTACCGATCGAAAGTAGTTCGTCCCTGAGAGCAGAAGATTCCCTGGTAGAAATTACAACTCCTACATAAGGCAATGATAATCTGTATATTGCAACAATTTTTTTAAAGTCTTCATCAGAAACCCGGTAGCGATGAAGATCAAGGTTTGATCCCTCTGCAGGCTGTAGTCTTGGTACTGACAATGTATGTGGACCGAAACCGTATTTGTTGATCAGACTCCTGCAATGAGCCATTAAAGTCGCAACATCCCAGCGCCAGTCATATAGACCGAGCAGCACGCCCATACCAATGTCCTTAAACCCGGCCTGAATAGCCCTGTCCATTACTCCCTGCCTCCAGGCATAATCAGCCTTGGTACCAGAGGGATGTAAATACCTGTAAGAAGGGATATGATAGGTTTCCTGAAAACACTGGTAGACTCCGACACCAGCAGATTTAAGTCTTCTGAATTCACTCACTTTCATAGGTGCCGCATTTAAATGAAGAATACGTATGTCTGTATTCCTGTAAATCGCTTCCACGATTTTTTCAAAATATTCAATACTCGTATGTTTCCGATGTTCACTCGCAACCAGAAGCAGTCTCTTAAATCCCCTGTCAGCAAGCAGTGATGCTTCTGTTACAGCTTCCTCTACATTCAATGTCTTTCTGACTGCATCTCTGTGTCCCTTCCTGAATCCACAGTAAAGGCAATCATTAATACATTCATTTGACAAATAGAGCGGGGCAAAAAGCACTATCCTGTTACCATATACTTTTTCTTTAACCTTTCGGGCCGCATCATAGACCTCATCCCATACGTCCCTGTCTTTTAAATCAATAAGTTTTGATATTTCCGAAAGGGTTAAAACCTTCAGTTCCAGTGACTTGGCAAGAATTTCCCTAATGTGTGATGGATCTGTCTTTATTGGCTGTATCTTCATTTTCTGAAAATAAAAAAACCGCATTCCCTGAAAGTATAGGCTTAGGAAATACGGTGTTCTGTTTTTTTCACCTTTCCTTCGCTGGTACTAACCAGTTCAGGTTCAGAGGGTCTTCCCGAAAAAACGGAAACTCTCAGGCTATGCCTCCCCTAGGGTAAATACAGTATACTGAATCAAAAAAGAGCATGTCAAGCAGCAGGGATTAATGACTACGCTACTTAGCTTTTACGTAATTTAGAAGCCCGCCTGCAAGGATAATTTCTCTCTGTCTCTGTGTAAGGCCATGTTCTGCAGAATGCGACTTATTATTCCTGATATCAATAAATGTGATCGAGGACGATTCCCTAACCTCTTTTGCAAGATTCGGAAACTCCAGCTCTGTGCCCTGATCATATAATTCATAGATTTCAGGCTCGATTTCGAGCGGAAGAATGCCAAAATTAACAAGATTATCTTTATGTATTCGGGCAAATGATTTAGCAAGCACCACTTTAATGCCCAGATACATTGGAGCCAGGGCAGCATGCTCTCTGCTGGATCCCTGGCCATAATTGACTCCTCCCAGAATTATGCCACTACCCATTGATTTTGCCCTTTCAGGAAATGACGTATCCACTTTCGAAAAAACATATTCGGAAATGGCAGGTATATTTGATCTTAATGGAAGAATTTTGGTGCCGGCTGGCATTATATCGTCTGTAGTTATATTATCGCCTACTTTAAGGATAACACTAGTCTTCAATGATTCCTCAAGCGCACTCTTGAGCGGAAATAGCTTGATATTCGGCCCCCTTTCAACCTGAACTTTTTCAGGTTCCCCAGATGGCGCAATAATCATTGAATCATCAATAATATATTTTTCAGGCAGTTCAACTTTGATAGTTTCAGTTACCATCTCACGTGGATCTGTAACCCGGCCTGTAATTGCTGCAGCCACAGCTGTCTGAGGGCTGCACAGGTAGACTTTGTCATTCTTTGTGCCGCTTCTGCCAGGAAAGTTCCTGTTAAATGTCCTGAGAGATACTGTGTCTGTAGCTGGCGATTGCCCCATTCCTATGCACGGTCCGCAAGTACATTCAAGTATTCTCGCGCCGGCTGCAACAAGATCTGACAGTCCGCCGCTCTTTGTAATCATTTGCAGTGCCTGTCGCGACCCCGGGCTGATTGCCAGACTAACATCATCATGTACCTTTTTCCCCTTAAGCATTTTCGCGGCTATCATAAGATCTGCAGATGAAGAATTGACACAACTTCCTATACAGACCTGCTGTACAGGCATCCCCTCTATCGACTTTACAGATTTAATGTTGTCAGGGCTTGAAGGCGCAGCAACGAGAGGTTCAAGTGCACTAAGTTCTATGTTTATTTCTTCATCATAAGATGCTTCAGGATCAGGCAGAAGCTCTGCCCAGTCGGATTCACGCTGTTGAGCTGTAAAAAATGCCCTTGTCTGTTCATCCGATGGAAATACTGAAGACGTTGCGCCAAGTTCAGCGCCCATATTTGTGATTGTCGCTCTTTCAGGAACAGTCAGGCTTTTCAAACCATCACCGCTGTATTCAATGACTTTCCCAACACCTCCCTTTACAGTCAGGAGTTTTAATACTTCAAGAATTATATCTTTTGCACTTACCCCCGGATTACAGGCCCCACTCAGATTTACACGGACAACTTTTGGCATTACAAGCCAGAAAGGTTCAGCTGCCATCGCAAGTGCAACGCTTAGTCCACCCGCGCCTATGGCAAGCATCCCGACAGCACCGGCATTAGGTGTGTGGCTGTCCGCGCCCAGAAGTGTCTGACCGGGACGGGAAAACCTTTCAAGATGAACCTGGTGGCATATCCCATTTCCGGGTTTAGAAAAATATATCCCATACTTGCTGGCTATAGTCTTCAGAAACCTGTGGTCATCAGCATTCTCAAATCCGGCCTGAAGAGTATTGTGGTCAACATAGCTGACAGAGAGTTTTGTCCTTACTTCAGAGATCCCCATTGATTCAAATTCCAGATATGCCATTGTTCCTGTTGCATCCTGGGTCAATGTCTGGTCAATCGATATAGCAATTTCTTCTCCGGATTTCACTTCCCCTGATACAAGATGTGATGATATTAATTTCTGCGTAATGTTCATTTAATAAGAACCCCCATGCTGTAGACGATGCCTTGATCAGGATTGTGTGTCAAGCGCTTTTTCTATCATACCCTTTGCCCTGAGCATAATGTCTCTTTCATTCTTATACGACAACTCCTTTATCGCTTCGCTTATAGGGAACCATCTCGACTCTTCCACTTCATGGTCATGATCGCCCGTGTTTCCACTTATAAATTTCAACAGATAAAAATGAACTGTCTTATGCACTTTAACCATATTATTGTTTAAATAATACCAGTATGAAATGTAGCCCAATTTATTAATCATTTCACCAGAGAGTCCGGTCTCCTCCCTGACTTCTCTTATAGCAGCGGTTGGAGGGTCTTCGCCTTTATCAATGATACCTTTTGGCAGGCACCACGATTTCCTTCCTGTTAGAACCACAAGAGCGACCTCAATGACATCTTTTGAAAGGCGATATATAACACCGCCTGAAGATTCCCTCTTTTCAATTGCCGGAGGCTTTGACATAACATTGCACTGAATATCTGAATGTCAACTTATAACTCAGGGACTTAAACTCTTCTCAACCCATGGAACAATAATTCTTACTATATCGTTATAAAAAACAAAAGTTATTAACATCAACAGTAATGCCATTCCTATTTTATTGGCAACAAGCATAATTTTTTCATTCAATGGCTTCTTTCTCAAGGCTTCTACAGATAAAAACATTATATGTCCGCCATCAAGCACCGGCACCGGCAACAAGTTAAGAATAGCAAGATTAATGCTGATTATGGCAATGAAATTAAAATAGGTAAAAGCTCCTACTGACGCTGCCTTTGCTGCTGCATCTACAATTAAGATAGGACCGCCAACCTGTTTTGCGGATATGGATCCGGTAAATAACTTCCCTACTACTTCAAGTGTAAGCCGACACCATGCATACACCGCCTGCACCGCCTTAAAGGGCACATCGAATAAACCTGAGCTTTGTATTACTGTTGCATCCAGTTTCTTCGAAATACCGATTCTTCCGATCACAATTTCCTCCCCCTGCTCATTTTTGACTTTCGTCGGAGAAGGGGTCACCTGAATGTTTATTAAAGCGCCATCCCGCCTGACTTCAAGATCCAGCTCTTTATCAGGATTTTCAGAGAAAATTTCTGCCATCTCATTCCAGTCCCTGACTGATGATCCACTGATCGACACAATGGTATCATCAGTTTGAAGCCCTGCTTTCATGGCAGGGGAATCTTTCACTATACCGTCAATAGTCGTAGTTATGCTATCCAGTTTCGGTATTGCAACTGGCAAATGAACACTTAAAAAAACGGCAAAAATTATAAAGGCCAATACAAGGTTAAAAACCGGCCCTGCAAAGACAATTGCCATCCTTTTCCATACTGGCTGATAGTTAAATGCCCGGGGTTTATCTTCTTCATTGAGTTCCTCTCCAGGTTCTTCACCAAGGGGCTTCACATAACCTCCGAGAGGAATAGCACAAACAAGGTATTCCGTCTCACCAATCTTCCTGCCGATTATTTTTGGTCCAAAGCCAAGAGAGAATTTCAATACCTTTACACCCACAAGTTTTGCAAGTATAAAGTGTCCAAGTTCATGGAAGAATATAAGTAAACCGAACAGGACTACAGCCCATACAATTGTCATTTATTAATTTCCTCTCCTGTTATCTTATTGATCATTAGAATTGCCTAATTATTGATCTAATTTTTTGATTTTTTATCTTTAATTTTTTATTTTGTCTGTTGTCTTTATTAATTCTCCTGCCGTCTGTTTTGCCCAGTTCGAGGCGCTCATGATCTCCTCAATAGAGTCACCCTTCAGGACCTTATGCTGTAACATTGTATCAGAGACCACCTGTGGAATACCTGTAAATGGAATTTGCTCATTCAGAAAAGCCTCTACAGCTACTTCGTTTGCAGCATTTAATACACACGGCATTGTTCCGCCCTTTTTTAGGGCATCATAAGTCAGGTCGAGCGAAACATACTTTTCCCTGTCCGGTTTTTCAAATGTTAACTTCCCAATCTCAGCAAGGTCAAGAACAGGCAATATACCTTCGAACCTCTGTGGGTAGGAAAGAGCGTAACTTATAGGTCCCTTCATGTCCGGAACAGACATTTGAGCAATAACACTGCCATCAACAAACCGGACCATAGAGTGGATTATGCTCTGGGGATGCAGAATAACATCGATTTTTTCAAGAGGCAGATTAAACAGCCAGTAAGCCTCAATCACCTCAAGCCCTTTATTCATAAGTGTAGCGGAATCGATAGTAATTTTTTTGCCCATATCCCAGTTGGGATGATTTAAAGCGTCCGACGGTGTAACAGACTCAAGTTCGGCCAAGCTTTTCCCAATAAAAGGCCCCCCTGATGCGGTTAATATAATTTTTTCCACTTCATTTATATCCCTGTTGTTAAGGCATTGAAAGACCGCGCTATGCTCGCTGTCAACAGGAAAAATCTTTACACCCTGCCTTTTCGCCTCTGACATTATTATTTGCCCCGCCATTACCAGAGCCTCTTTTGTAGCAAGGGCCAATTCCTTGCCAGCCTTGACAGCCTCATACGTTGGAACCAGACCATCTGAACCCACGATTGCAGACACAACCATATCCACATTCTCAAGTTTTGCAATCTCTGCCAACCCCTTTTCCCCTGTTAACACCTCAACAGAAAAATCTTTTTTCTTAATGCATTCAGCCGCAGCATTATCAAATACCGCGACCACATCCGGTCTAAATTTATTTATCTGCTCCTCAAGTATCTGAATGTTGTTCTTTACAGCAAGAGCAACAACCTTGAATTTATCGGGATGACCCGATATAACTTCAAGCGTATTCTTTCCTATAGAGCCGGTAGAACCTAAGACAGAGAGTTTTTTCATTTACAAAATATCTTCCCGAGATTATTAGATGGGTGATTCTGGTTGTCTCTTAATATTTGAACCGTCAATTCAGAAGTACCGCATCATAAGATAAAGGATCGGTCCTGACACAAGAAGTCCGTCAAGCTTATCCAGCAATCCTCCGTGACCAGGGATAAAGCTGCTGGAATCTTTTACCCCCGCGTCCCTCTTAAACATAGATTCAATCAGATCGCCGATCAACGTGGCGATTCCAAGAGCAATTCCGATTGATATTGCAACAGACACGGTAAGACCGGGAATATCCAAGGTATATTTTATGATTAAGGCGCCAAGCACCCCCCCCATCAAACTGCCAACAGCTCCTTCAATCGTCTTGTTAGGACTTACTGACGGATACAGTTTATTTCTTCCCAGATACTTGCCAATATAATATGCCATACTGTCAGCAATCCAGACCGATACATAAAGGAGGAATATATATTTCAGCCCATGGTTTTCTATCCTGATAAACCACTGAAAGCTTAAAAACCCTGATATATAAAAAAATCCGACACCAAGAAGACCTATTTCAAACATACTGCCGGAAGGTGTTTTAATGACAAAAAGCCTTAAAATTAATAGAAGCAGCAGACTGATAAAAATACCCTCCAGAAAATGATCCGGATACCAGCAGGATAAATAAAGCAGGCCGCCGCCCATTAAAACTCCGGGAACATGCAGACTCACAGGCAGACCATACATCAGGTAAAACTCTCTCGTGGCAAGCATAGCAATAATTAAAAGTAATCCAAGGAAAAAAGGCAAAGGCAAAAAATATATATAAGAAATCAGAAGCGGCAAAATTATCACCGCTACTAAAATACGTTTCATGTTAAAACCGATTTTCTTTTTATCTTGCGTTTCCAACTATTGTAATAATGCCCGAATAATTCTTACATTTTCCTATGTTTTATTAATCTTCTCAGGCAACGCTCCGAATCTTCGCTCCCTGCCCTGATATTCCGATAGAGCAGATATGAACTCCTCCCTGCCAAAGTCAGGCCAGAGTATCTCTGTAAAATAAAATTCAGCATAAGCAGATTGCCAGAGAAGAAAATTGCTCAGCCTCATCTCACCGCTTGTTCTGATAATAAGGTCAGGATCGGGAATACCGGCCGTGTAAAGATTACTCTCTACAATTTCTTCATCAATGTCTTTAGCACGTATTCCCTTATTAGCAATTTTTTTTACTGTATTTACTATTTCAGCCCTTCCACCGTAACTCAGTGCGCTTGTAAGCATCAGCCCGGTATTGTTTATGGTCAGATCTTCAAAACTTTTCAAAAGCTTTTTAACTCCTGAAGGCAATCTGTCGATATCACCGATAGCTCTGAACATAATATTTTGTTCATGCAGACGCTGCATCTCACTCTTGAGATACGTACTAAGAATACGCATCAATGCATTGACCTCAGCAGCCGGTCTCTGCCAGTTCTCCATAGAAAAGGTATAAAAAGTGATGGCTTTAAGATTCACCTCAAGCGCTGTATCGATTATTTCATTAACTCTCTTTACACCATTTCTGTGTCCTTCAATCCTGGAAAGGCCTCTCAGTTCAGCCCACCGTCCGTTTCCGTCCATAATTATCGCTACGTGTCCTATATTCATTTGCCACCAAAATTATAAAAGTAGAGCATGCTGCCTTTTGTAAGCTCTCCGCTAGTAATGTTTTTTACAAATGAAATCATATTGCCTCGAGCAACAAGAAATAAATTGCCTCCCTCCAGCCAATAGTCTGTCACAGAACCCGAAACTTCGCCTAAAATCATTTTTTCATCCATCATTCCTCCGTCCCACCACAAGGAATAAACCTCCGCCCTTGTGGTGCCTAACCCCGGCAACCTGGATACAAACGGCACTTTCTCAACAACAATTACTTCCTGTCCCCGTGCCGTCCTCACAGCCATCAGTCTTCCTCTCACAGACCATTTCGCATCAGTATGGGCTACAGAATATGTCTGCTTTGCAAATGCAAGTTCAAACTTCCCATATGAATCCTTGCTCTTCCACAAAAATTCACCGTTTTTATCATAGAGGTGCAAATATCCATCGTCATCATAAGTGATCAACTGGATTTTCCCCGTATTCTGCCAGTCAACAAAAGTAAATCCATATATATTTACTCCTGAAGGCAACTTGAGTGGTTTAGCAGGCTGATAATTGCCGTCTTTCCACTCTCCCTCATAAACAGGGCCACTGAATATTTTCCCGGATTTAAATTTTTGAAGCAACAGTTTGTTATCGCTGACCCTGAAAAAATACGGCATGTCCTCTTTAATTTTCTTGTACCCACCAGAAGTATCATATTCAATAACGTAAGAACTCAGTCTTCCACTGCCTTGCGAAGGGTTTGATTTTGAGTCATTGATTTCATCATTCATAATATCCGCGCCAGTGAGAACCGTAACAAATATCTCAGGCATCCCATTACTGTTCAGGTCAAGGATATCTAAAGAAAGATGGTTTTCTGCTGCTCTTCCCTTTATAAACCACAGCTCCTGAAGCTCTTCTCTCAGGCTATAAATCCTGATATTATTGCCATCACTAATAACAAATTCATTCGCTCCATTATTATCGACATCACCAATCGCAATTAAGCGCCCATCCTGTATTTTGTAGCTTCCCCACGGCTCCATGTGAGCCAAAGGCGCAGAAATAAGTTCTTCCCCAGGCTGAAGCATCACAACATTCTGACTCACCATTTTCTCTATTTCCAGGAACATCTCAACATCCTGTGCCCAGTATAATCTCACATTCAAAAATCTTTTTTTCCCCTGCATAGGCGTTGAAAACATCAAGACAACCTCTGCTCCATTTTCCCGGGCTATCTTAGACAAGATATCAGGTTCATAGCTTGATGTATATAATTCCAGAACCTCAAACCGTCCTGAATTTTTCATAGAGTCAAAAAAGATCTCCGAAAGAGCCCATTCAGACACTCTGTCCTGGAAAAATGCAAGTTTGATCTTTGAAGAACTTATCCTTAATATATCACCGGTTTTTACATCTCCGCTTATGATTGAAGCAAGATGCGATCCATCAGACTGAATGCCCCCTGTAACTTCGATTTTACCGGTAAAGTTTTCTGCATGCCCTAAAAGTTCATTGGTTACAGGATGATAAAACGGATCACCTTTCCGGAATACAGAATATCGCATGCCTTTCTGAACCTGTCCATCATTTTCGATCACAATCTTAACAGTATCATTTGAGACACCCGAAACTGCTCCGCCTGATGGTTGAAAATAGGACAAAATCTTATCTCTTGATTTACGTATCGTATTGTCATAATCGTCTTTACCGGATGTGTCAGCATAAGACCATATGCACAGGACAGAAATCAGGAGAATTAATATTGATGTTATGTAGCTTTTCATTTTTACCATGATTTTAATAAAGATAATTATAAAGTCATAAAAAAATAGTATAACTTATTTGCAGATCTTATCCAATTTGCCTTTCAAGCGATATCAAGCAAACTCGGTCTGAATAAAACAGAGAGGGTTTCAGGTCACTGCAATGATAAATCAGGTGTGCTTCCAAACAGATATTTAAAATCTTTGTCTTCAAATTTCAGCCCGCCGCCAACATATATGCCCCTGCGGTTAGAGTTCAGGAGATTGTCGACTCCGGCACTTACAAAAATACGTTTAAACACATTATAATCAACTCCGACTCTTATATGCGCATTGTCAGCATCTGCCTCATCAGCACCGAAATCCCAGACATCCAACTTTATCCTGCCATTATCAGTATTAAAATAATAATCAGCTCCCAATCCAAATGTGCTTTCGATCACTCCAATCCTGAGGGAATAATCTTCAAATCTTTTCACAAACTGCGCTGTAAATTCGATCTCACTCTCATCTATTTCCTCTTTTGTAACCGTGGCTCCGCTGTTTGTTGTTGTTTTCGTTATCTCCACAGAGCCCCTCGGGTCTGAAACAACTCCAAGTACGTAATACGTATCCTCATCAGGTTTTAACGTAAGATCAAAAAATCCCTTCCATTCAGCTTCACCCGTATTGTACTCTGCGTGAAAATCTATGAAAGTCCTGAGCCTGTTCACAACCTCAAGTGACTTACCTGCCTCGGTTGATACCTTATACAGGGAATTATATAACGCGTCATCTTTCATGAGTTTTCCCAATGTCCCCTCACCTTTTTCCAGCTTGTTTGCTATATTACTGGTAAACCTGGTAGCGGTTCTAATATTATCCATAGTTTCCTTAAATGCGTATCTGTTTTCTTCCATTATCGCACTGAGTTCACTGGCCAATTTACCAAGGTCATCTATAAGTGCCGGGCTCTTATCGTTTAGATTTCTTGCTGCACTGCTCATATCGTTAATTATTTGTGGGCCTTTATCACTTAGAGTCTTTGTGAAATCTTTAAGTTGCACAAGTACGTCGTGTAAGGGTTCTTTATTTTCCCGGGAGATTTCCCTGATACTGATTGCTACATCATTAAGATTATGAATAGCCTCCCGTAGAGTTGCTCTTTCGTCATCTCTGAAAATATCATTAATGCTGGCCGCCAGATTTCCCAGGTGTTTCGCAGCAGAGGAAAGTTGATTTGCAAGTATATCAACATCAGCAGCAGGAATTACATCAGTTATAACGTCTCCATTTTTCAGGACAGGTTCATCAGGCGTGCCTACTGTCAGTGCAAGATACCTGTCACCAAGAAGACCTGACATTCTCAAAGAAGCCTCTGCATTCCTGTATATAGCAATGTCAGGGTTAATAAGCAGTGTGACTATCGCCCTTCCATCCTTCAGTATAATATTCTCGATTATTCCGGCTTCAACACCTGCTATCTTAATTCTGGACTTTTCGTCAAGACCGCTGATATCACTGAATTCAACGTAGAGCCTGTAGCCTTTTTCCCATATTGCGGGCAACCCGCCGACTTTAAAGGTCATATAGGAAAGTACAATAATAACTATAATGGCAAAAATTCCAACTTTCAGCTCAGTTGTTACTTCTTTCATCTCACTATGCCCTCAAGGATTATCGGACCAACTGCACTTCCTTCAATAAACTGCCTGACAACCGGATCAGCGGTATTATTGATTTCTTCAGGAGAACCCTGTTCAATAATTACACCATTATAAAGCATGGCGATCGTATCCGCAATTTTATTGGCACTTCTCATGTCGTGCGTTATAGCAACAGATGTCACTTCCAGATCTTCCCTCATCTTTATAATAAGATCATTAATAGCATCAGCCATTATCGGATCAAGTCCTGTTGTAGGTTCGTCATATAAAAGAATCTTGGGATTCATCGCGATCGCCCTGGCAAGGCCAACCCTTTTCCTCATCCCTCCTGAGAGATCAGAGGGCATTGCATCTTCGACATCAACCAGTCCGACCATTTTGAGTTTCATTACTGCAGTTTCTTTTATTTCTGATTCTCTTAAATGGGTATGTCTCTTTAAGCCAAAGCCCACATTTTCCCATACTTTCATCGAATCAAAAAGCGCTGATGACTGAAAGAGCATGCCGAATTTTTTTCTGGTCTCACTTAAACCTTCTTCATCAAGCTCTGATATATCCATCGAATTCACGATTACTGTCCCTTTATCAGGTCTTAGCAGTCCGATTATATGCTTCAACAACACGCTTTTCCCGGACCCGCTTCCACCGATAATTACAAGGCTCTCTCCCTTTGAAACGTTCAGATTAATACCTCGCAAAACATGATTTTCCTCAAAAGATTTATGTACGTCTCTCAATTCTATCATTTCGTTATCAGGCATCACTTTTTAAGGCCATGTAATGATTAACGGGTTCAATAATGAAAACATCATTTAAATAGCCACGCGGACAGGAAGTAATCAGAAATAAGTATGGTCATTGATGAATAGACAACAGCACCTGTCGTAGCCCGGCCAACACCTTCAGCACCTCCTTTTGTATAGAATCCCTTATAACAGCTTATAATGGAGAAAGCCGCACCAAAAAAACATGCTTTAATAAGTCCACTATATATGTCCTGAATTTCCAGGTAACTCCATGTTGCCCTTATATAACCTTTTGAAGCTGTATCAAGTAAAATTACCGAAACAAAATATCCTCCCAGAATACCTATAATATTTGTAACTACAGTCAAGGCAGGAAGCATACATATGCCTGAGAGAAACCTTGGCACAATCAGGTACTTAACAGGATTGGTAGCCATGGCTTCCAGGGCATCAATCTGCTCTGTAACCCTCATAGTTCCCAGTTCGGCTGCCATTGCAGCACCGGCACGTCCTGTCACAATCAGCGCGGTAAGGACCGGGCCGAGTTCCCTTGTCATCGAAAGCGCAACCACTGAACCGACAAGCCCCTCAGCCCCGAACCGCTTAAATCCTGTAAAACTCTGGAGAGCAAGAACCATCCCTGTAAATACCGCTGTAATAAGCACCACAGGAAGAGAATTAACCCCTATTTCGAGCATCTGCTTAATAGTATTTCTGAATTCATAAGGAGGGTGAGGAATGCCCTTCAGGACGGAATAAAAAAGGAGCATTATTCTTCCCAGACCAATTGCAGGTTTCTCGATAACAGCTCCTATCAGTTCTATGAACTTTATAAGCATTTTCTATTAAAGCATAAAATATTTATTACTTCATATAAATTGCAGGTAAAAATCAGTCACCCGCTAATAATATAGAGCAAACCTGCGCATTCTAACATTTTCCAGGATGCTCAGCGCAAGAAAATTGGACAGTAACGCTGTGCCTCCATAACTCATTAACGGCAGCGGCGCGCCAACAACAGGCAGCATCCCAAGCGTCATTCCCACATTAATAAAGAAATAAAAAGAAAACATATATGTCACTCCAAGCGCAAGAAAACACCCTTCTCTGTCCCGCGCATTTTTTGCAGTATCAAAACCTCTCAGTATAATTAGCAAATACATAATAAATAAAACTATACTGCCTGCAAACCCCCATTCTTCAGCAAAGATCGAAAAAATGAAATCAGTGTGATTCTCCGGCAGAAAACGGTATGGCCCCTGAGTTCCATTCATATATCCCTTACCAAGGAATCCTCCGGACCCTATAGATACCTTGGATTGCTTTATATGATAACCTACACCATCAGGGTCAGCCTGTGGATCTACGAATGCAATTATTCTCTGTTTCTGATAATCCTTTAAACCACTCCATAGATATTTGCCTGCAAACGGCATCGATAAAAGCCCTATCACGATCGTCATAATTATAACTTTTTTCTTTGCACCTGCCGAAAGGATCATAGCTACAAAGATAAAAAACAATATTAAAGCGGTTCCGAGATCAGGCTGTCTGAGAATCAGCACTGCAGGAACAAGAAAAAAAATAACTATTATCTTTGATATATTTCTCATTCCAAACATTACCCCGTCTTTTGTGTATGAGAGATACCGGGAAAGAGCGATTATAAAAAATATTTTAAAAAATTCTGACGGCTGGAATGATATGAAACCCAAATATATCCATCGCTGTGCCCCCATGCCTTTTCTTCCCATGACAAGAACCAGGACAAGCAGGATGATTCCAAAAATGAAAACAAAATAAGCAAATTTGATATGCCATTTATAATCAATGCTTATCAGTACAAAAAAAGCGATTAAACTCAGGCAAATCCAGTAAAACTGCCTCAGATAAAATGTCTTCTGTGCAGTATCAAAGACAGGTCTTGTAGCGCTGTAGATGGTTATAACTCCGATAAGAGATAATAATATAGATAACAGCAGAATCCCCCAATCAAAATTATCTAACAGTCTACGGTCAATCATTTTCTTCCCTCATGACTTTATCCCTTTTTACGGTTCTGCCTGATAGTTTGATTGCCCTCGAAAAAAGTTTCAATTATCCTTTTTGCTATCGGTGCGGCACCAGTGCTACCGTGACCACCATGCTCAACAAAAACAGACACCGCTATCTGTGGATCATCTTCAGGAGCATATGCAACAAACCATGCATGGTCTCTGTACTTTTCAGGGATCTTTTTTCCGTCATGAATGCCCCCAACAACCTGGGTTGTACCCGTCTTTCCACTTATGCTGACTGAATCAGACCGGGCAAGCCATCCAGTACCATTTTTGTCAAAAACAACACCCCGTAATGCTTTCTTTATCAATTTTATATTTTCAGGTTTTATCGTTACAGTTCTTTCCATATTGATCTGTGGCTCTGAGTCGATTAAAAGATATGGCTTATATAGTTTCCCTCCATTGACAACAGCAGAAATCAGACTGGCGATCTGAATTGGTGTCGCTGACAGATAACCCTGACCTATCACCGTATTAAGAGTTTCACCCTTGAACCATTTTTCCTGTTTAGTTTCAAGTTTCCACCCTCTTGTTGGAACAAGTCCCGCAACTTCCCCTTCAATTTCCACCCCGGTAGGTCTGCCAAGACCCAATCCATATGCATATTGAGCAAGTACATCAATGTCAAGTCTTTTGCCTATTTCATAAAAATAAACATCACAGGATTCAACAATAGCCCTGTGAAAATCGATATTACCGTGCCCTTCCTTTTTCCAGCACCTGAACGTCCTGCCAAAATATATTTCTCCATTACAATAATAATTTGTATTCTTGTTAATGATTCCTTCTTCAAGTGCTGCGAGAGCCGTTACTATCTTGAACGTCGATCCCGGTGGATACTGGCTCTGAATCGCCCTGTTCAGTAAGGGTTTTCGGGGGTCGATTAGAAGTCTTTTCCAGTCTCCAGGATCAATTCCTCTCACAAACAGGTTCGGATCAAATGCAGGAGCACTGGCCAGAGCCAGTATTGCACCCGTTTCCGGTGTCAGGGCAACTATAGCACCTGCCTTGCCTTTCAGACTTTTCTCAGCCTCTATCTGAAGGTTAATATCTATTGTCAGCCTGATATCTTTGCCTTTAACCGGCCTGTTTAACCGGGCAACCTGAATTATACTGCCTGTTGCATCTACTTCTATGATTTTCTTTCCAGCTATTCCTCTTAACGCTTCATCATAAACTTTTTCAACTCCAAACTGACCAACAAATGCCTCCGGCGGCACCCCTCTATATTTCGGGGAGTCAAGCTGCTCCGTTGCCATACTTCCGAGATAACCGATCAGATGACTGCCAGACTGACCATAAACATATTCCCTGCTACCAACCACATCTATTTGCAGACCCGGAAAATCCGACTTTCTTGCTTCCACTTTTGCAACTTTTGACAATGAAACATCCTGCTTCAGGACAACAGGCCTGAACGGCCTTGCCGGTGCTTTACCTATCCTGGATCGAAGATAATCAAGTTTCAACCCGACCAGTCTGGTTAAATCAGACAATGCCTCAGGGCGCTCGGGGATGTATTCTTTTAAAATAGATATATCAAAAGAAGGAACATTCTTTACAAGGGCCTTGTTATTTCTGTCATAAATAATGCCCCTTGGAGCCGGGATATTTAATACCCTTAATCTATTGCGTTCATCAATATGTCTGTATTTCTGCCCTTGTAATATCTGCAGATGCCAGAGCCTTATGGCAAAAATCCCAAATAAAATAATTACCGCTACTACTGCAATATTGATCCTATTTTCCATTTCTGTTGTCTTTATCAAAAAATGACGCGTTCATGGATTCGAATATTCGCAGGTTTCACTAATTATTCTCATAGACCCTTTGTCTCTTTAGCCGGGTTAATGACTGGATACAAAACAAGAGATGCCACGACTGTGTAAATAACTTCCTTTACAGATATTATTATTGATCTGTTAATAAACCGAACCTCAGAAAAAAAATCGAGACACATATAAACCACAACTATATTAATAACAGAAAAAATACATATTACCAGGGTATTAATAAAAATATTCCATTGATATAAGTTTTGCCTGAGTGTTTTCACAAAAAAACCTGCTACAGACTTACTGATAATATTTGGTCCAATTAAAAAACCGTTTACTGTATCGATCAATAAACCGGCCAGTGCGCCGTAGGCAACTCCATTTGTCCTGCCGTATTTGAGGGAATAAGAGCACACAATGACTAAAACAAGATCTGGCTTTATGCCTTCAAAGAGTGTGGCCTGCACTGAAAGAGCGATATAAGCTATCACTATATAACACAAAAAAGCCTTCATCTTTTAAGAATCACAACCTCCTCTAATGAATTGAGATTCTGTGCAGGCTCTGCCTCGATAATCTGAAACATCTCTTCGCTGTCCTTTCTGACATTTGTTACATGACCGATCAGCAGTCCTTCAGGATATATGCCGTCAAGTCCGGAAGTGACAAGCTTTTCTCCAACCTTCACATCAGCATTTTTTAAGATATATTTCAGATAGCATCTGTTATCCCCCCGGCCCTCAAGTATTCCTTCGATTCTCGATGTCTGAAGCCGGACAGCAACTGAAGAATTAATATCAGTTATCAGAATAATATTCGAGCCCTTCTGAAAGACTCGATGCACCTTTCCCACAGGCCCGATAGTTGTCACAGCTACCATATTTTTTGCAATTCCCGAACTCATGCCTTTATTTATCCATAAGATCTGAAACCAGTTAGTCGGATCTCTCGCTAATACTTTAGCTGTAACCACATAATCAGTCCGGGCCTTTTTCAGCTTCAGTATTTTCCTGAGTCTCTCATTCTCATTTCTGGATTCCAAAAACTCATTTTTTTCCTGCTTCAGCTTATCGATTTTCTCATGAAGTCCCCTGTTCTCCCGCTCCTTTCCGAAAATTATGATATAGGTATTAAAGAAATTTCTGATCTTATTCATAATTGCAGAAGTCCCCTTTTCCGCAATTGTCAAAGGATAAAGAGTAAAATTAATGAAGTGACTTTTGCCTTTAATACTTTGAAATGTCAGTAGTCCAAATACAAGAAGAATAAAAAGAGCAAAGAGAATTAATCTTTTTTTTGTCATTCTCCGCTATAAATCATATCGAAACTCTTCTTAAAATATCCAGATCATCCAGCACCTTTCCAACACCGTTCACAACAGCCAGCAACGGTTCTTCAGCAACAATTACCGGCAAAGCTGTTTCATGCCTTATCAACGAATCAAGCCCTCTTAAAAGTGCCCCGCCACCGGCAAGAACAATCCCTCTGTCCACTATGTCGGAAGCAAGTTCGGGTGGGGTATTTTCGAGTGCTATCTTTATCGCGTTAATTATTACCATAACTGTCTCGTTTATTGCTTCTCTGATCTCGTCTTCAAATATTGTTACTGTCTTCGGGATACCTGAAACAAGATCTCGTCCCTTGATTTCCATAGACCGGTTATCATCATCCACCTTAAAGGCCGAACCGATCTGTCGTTTTATGAGTTCAGCAGTCCTGTCTCCTATAAGGATCCGCCCTTTGCTTTTGATATGGCCTACAATATCCTCATCCATTTTATCACCGCCCATCCGGACCGCTTTACTGTAGACAACGCCATGCAAAGAAATAACAGCAACATCTGTAGTTCCGCCGCCTATGTCGACAATCATGTTACCGGAAGGTTCTCCGATAGGAAGGCCAACACCAAGTGCTGCTGCCATCGGCTCTTCTATAAGATAAATCTCTCTTGCACCGGATGCCTGAGCAGCATCTTTGACAGCCCTCTGCTCAACCTGGGTGATACCTGATGGCACCCCAATAGCAATTCTGGGTGATATAAAACTTTTCCTGTTATGCACTTTCCTTATAAAATATTTGAGCATCTCGCCTGTTTTATCAAAATCAGCAATCACACCTTCCTTCAAAGGTCTCATAGCAATGATGTTAGCCGGGGTTCTTCCAAGCATCTTTTGTGCCTCTTGACCAACAGCTATAACTCTATCCTTTTGAATCGCAACAACAGACGGCTCATTGCACACAATACCCTTATCCCTGGCAAAAACAAGTGTATTAGCCGTACCAAGGTCAACAGCAAGATCATTTGAGAACCAACCGAGAATTTTATGAATCATTTAATCCCCCCTGTTTATCTTCAACAACCTGAGTTTTTGCAATTTCATCACCGAGTCTCATTCCATTTTCACTTCCCATCATAACCAGGCATTCAAAAATTAATATTCCCAAAACAATGACAAAAGAAAAAAGCCAGCCTATTAATGGAATTACCTTTAGAATTCCGAACAAAATATATCCGGCAACAAAAGGAAAATTCCTGAATATCGATTCCTTAAATCCACACACACTACTGGTTTCAGCATCGTTGTTCATTATAACCTTCAGCCCTATAAGTTTCTTGCCAATGCTTCTGCCCTGAAATAACCCATCGGATATTAAGAGGTAAATCATTCCTGCAAAAAAACCGATAGTCGGTATTATTTCATATAAGGCTACGACTATAATGAGGTCAATAGTCCTGGCTATGACCCTGTTTAAAAATCCGGCTTTTGTTACCTCCTGATTTCCCTTCAGAGTCTGCTCATAAAGAGGTTCTGTTTCACTCATGATAAATTCCATCCCATACTAACAAATACCCTGTGTTATTTCAATAAACAGTATAATGTGAAGCCCTGAAATTATCAATATAATTGAGTAGTAAGGGGCCGGGAGATAGATTACGGCAAATTAGCAGGAATACCCTTTCCACTGTTAACAGCCCTCAACAATTGACCGGCATATTTTTTCTCAACTCCGAATTTGTGTTCATCAGCCAGTCTCTGACTTTTGATAAAAGCATTCATCCCTCTTTTCTTTTTCCCACGCAAATAATCGATCTCTCCAATGCCTAAAATGCAATATATTTGACCTCTGGGGTCTTTCGTCTCTTTGAAAAACCTTGCAGATTCATCAAAACTCTTAACAGCCCTGTCTATTTTTCCTATCAATTTGTATGTAGTCCCAACGCTCCAAAGAGTGTACGCATAACTGACCCTGTCTCCGATCTTCTTGTAAATTGTTTCTGCTTTTTTAAAATGAAACAATGCGTTTTCATAGTCGCTGT
>CAYPIT010000005.1:6462-21828 GCA_964410825.1 uncultured Nitrospiraceae bacterium | reverse complement strand
GTCTCGGGAATTCCGGACAAAAGTTCCTGTCGAATTGGGCCGATCATGACCACTCTACCATCTTTAATAATTTCACTTAGTTTCCCTGATAAATCAGCATCAGGTTTTTTATGTCTGAGCACATGAGACCAAATGCAGGTATCAACAAGTACCTTCATCTTTTCCTGGTTTTTTTATAATTAAAGTTCTTATCAAAATCAATTGTCCCAAACAAGTCAACAATCTCCAATTGTTTTTTCAGTGATATATATTCCTTTAAAGCAGCTGTTACAGCCTCTTTCTTGGTTTTATGATGACCAGCTTTTTGAGCTTGAGTAATAAGTTTGTCGTCTAATGCAAGATTGGTTGCCATATTGCCTCCTTTCTACACATAATATAACACAACTCAATGTGTGAAGCAATATCCACCTTTTGGGTTGGTTCTAATGACCAGGATCATCGATGCAGACCATGAAAAGGATCAATAGTGTCTGGTCAATATCTTACGAAATATGGGAGAGCCATTACAACAATGCCAATAAGAATCATAAGAAACACATTGGGAACAAAATATGGGAATGCACATAGAACAACACCAGACAGGAGAGCAATGCCTCTCCGTTGTTTTTTCCCGTATATTAAATACCCCATACCGATTGAGCCAAACAATACCCCCCACATTAATGATGTCGTGCTATCCATAATATTCCTGTAGTTTTATGATTAATACATAACATATTAGTAGACGCGTATCGTTATTGACAGCTTTTTAATGTTTTCGTTAAAGACGCGTGCGATCATAACTATTTAATAACTCCAGATACCTGATAACTTGACTTCCGCATTTACCCTTTATTACCATGATAGACGAATATCGTTCCTGCTGACTTTATTGCCATTGGGGGACATGAGTATGAAAAATCAAATATTACCAGAATTCCAGAACTATCTGCGTTCCAGGAACCTTGTACACGAAAAGTATATTTCATTTTACGCTAATTGGGCAAGAAAATTATTATTATCGAATTAATCTCTGGTTAATTGCCATAACTGTATGTTTCTGATACCATATTTTCTTGGTATAAACTTACCATCTAAATAACAACCTGTTAGTCCGGAGGATTTAAGGATGACTGATTTAAATCTTGAGGGGCTCAAGCCCAGTGCAGCAAAAAAGATTAAACCGTTCATTGATGATGTATTAGGCTCTTATTATGGAAAAATTCATTCCATACATGTCACCGGAACCGCTGTTACCGATGATTTTGATGAAAAAATATCCGATGTCAACTCTGTATTTGTTTTAAAGCAGATGGACCTGAAATTTCTGGAACTTGTCGCACCGCTCGGAAAGAAATACGGTAAGCAAAAAGTATCCGCACCACTTATCATGACACCGGATTATATAAGTACGTCTCTTGATGTATTTCCGATCGAGTTCCTGAATTTCAAACTGGTTCATTTAACTGTTTTTGGAGAGGATATACTCAAGGACATTGAAATAAACAGGATGGATCTGCGACAACAGTGTGAAAGAGAATTAAAAGCAAAACTGATCTGGCTGAGACAGGGTTATATATCCGCTGCAGGTGATAAAAAAATACTCACCAAAGGATTCGTTGATTCAATTACAGGGTACATCCCTCTTTTTCGCGGAATCACTTACCTGCTTGGCAAAGAACCGCCTGTGCATCAGAAAGATGTAATATCGACACTGTCTCAGGCAGCAAATATTAATACAGATATTTTCAACAGGGTACTGAAGGAGAAACATAATAAAATTACACTCTCGATCGAAGATTTAAACTCTATATTTGAAAATTATTATGCAGCTACCGAGAGCCTTGGTAAGATAGTAGATGAAATTAAAGAGTAAAACCCCGTTTATTTGTTTAACGGTCCTTCTTTGCCTGATAGCATATACCGCATTTGCTGAAATTGCGATTCCATCCAGACCTGTCAATCATGTTGTTGACCTCGCAGGTATTATAAATACAGACATCGAGGCCGGGCTGAACAGGTATCTCCTTGAACTTGAGCAAAAAACGACCGCGCAGATGGTTATCCTCACAATAAACAGCCTTGAAGGCGAATCAATCGAAGACCTGTCAATCCGAATCGCGCATGATAAATGGAAACTCGGTCAGAAGGGAAAAGACAATGGGGCACTGCTGCTCGTCTCGGTGCAGGACAGAAAATACAGATTTGAAATCGGCTATGGTCTTGAGGGAGCGCTTCCGGACAGTCTGGTCGGAAGTATCGGGAGAGAATTTCTCGTCCCATATTTCAGAAAAGGTGATTATTCATCAGGCATAACTGCCGCTGCATTATCCGCGATCAATGAAATCGCAGCCGAATCCAATGTAGAGATTAAAGGCATGCCAAAGCTGAAAGCCCGATCAGCTTACAATCGAGGAACTGCCAGGCGGAGAAAACCCACATTGCTGGGCAGTATATTCAGTGTACTGTTTTTCATTGGACTAATCTATATGTTTATAAAGCATCCCCGGCTTTTATTGCTGCTTCTGATGATGAGTATGTTAGGCGGAGGCAGAAGAGGCGCCTGGGGAGGTGGAGGCGGTTTTGGCGGTGGCAGTTTCGGTGGCGGCGGTGGTGGCGGATTTGGTGGAGGAGGAGCATCAGGTGGATGGTAATACAAAAATTATCCTCTGCTATTTTATGATTTCAACACAACTAAATAAGGAGGTTTAAATGTCAAAAGGATTAAAAACCGGATTAATTGTTGTGGGGGTCATTGTGCTTATCGGTTTCATGACCTTCAGTTGGTTTATCAAGGGATACAATAATGTCATTGCGATGGATGAGAATATCACGGGCAAATGGGCTCAAGTCGAAAACCAGTTAAAAAGGCGCTATGACCTCATACCGAACCTCATTGAAACAGTAAAGGGATACGCATCGCATGAAAAAGAGCTCTTCGAAAATATTGCAAATGCACGAACCAAATACTTTCAGGCAAATACAGTGAATGCCAAAGTTCAGGCATCGACACAGCTTGAAGGATTTCTATCGAGACTGCTTGTATTGCGTGAAGCATATCCCGAGCTTAAGGCAAATCAGAATTTCCTGAAACTACAGGACAGTCTTGAGGGGACTGAAAACAGGATAGCGGTCGAAAGGAAACGATATAATGAGGCAGTGCAAATCTTGAATACCTATATAAGGACATTTTTCGGCAGGTTCTTTGCCACATTTGCAGGTGTGTCAAGTGCTGAATATTATGAAATTCCTGAGGCTGAGAAAGCAGCCCCTAAGGTGAAGTTCTGATATCTGGATGTGTAGGGGCGTATTGCAATACGCCCTTACATAAAACGTAAACGCAGGATGACAGACGACAGTTGCTACTGATTAATTTAATGATCATCTTTATGTAGCATTCTCTCTTGCGATCTTAAGCTGACTTATGAAGTCATCAGCTTCGTAGTAGCCTATGGTCCGATAGATTTCATTGCCATTAGCATCGAGGACCACATATGCAGGGGTTGCTGTCACAGAAAACCTCATGAACTGCTCCGCATCCTTGCCTGATTCAAATTTCAGGGGGACAAAATAAGTATTTACACTTTCTTGCACACTTGCCGTCTGAAACGTACCTGTTTCCATTCTGTTACAGGCGCCTCACGTACTCCCGGAAAAATCGATCAGAATAAGCCTGTTATTTTCCTTTGCCAGATCAATGGCCCTGCTCAGACTGTTTTCCCATGCAATTCCGTTACTCATGCAATCCCTCCTTAATTATCAGGATACTATGATGCCTGAAAATATTTTAACCCTTTATACATTAACAGACAAGTCAGAGAAGACACAGCTCCAATACTGCTTGCATTATCATATCCATTCTGTTAGCTTTACTTGTACAATTTTGGGAGTGTAATGAAAAAATTTCTTCTTATAACATTATCATTAATTGTAGTAGTAATTATTGCTCTCACAATCTTCCTGAAAATATATGTAACACCCGAGAAGATCAAAGAATTCCTTATACCCACTGCTGAAGAATACTTGAACCGGAGCGTAAGTATCGGTGAGATCGGGATAAGCCTGATGAAAGGCATAAGCTTAAAGGGCTTTACCGTCAAGGAGCCTGACGGGAAGACAGATTTTATCAGCTGTAAAGAATTTGTACTGAAATTCAAATTAATTCCGCTTCTTTCAAGAAAAGTAATTATTGATGAATTAAGATTAGTTTCTCCGGCAGTCAGAATTGAACGAACTAAATCAGGCAAGTTCAATTTTCAGGATATTGGCCAAAAAAAGACAGCGGATGTCAAAGAAGAAAAGCCGGCTGATGAATCTGGAGGGCTTCCTGTTTCTCTGCTCGTGAGCAATGTATCAGTTAAAGATGCCAGCTTTTCTTTGATTGATCGGACAAAAGAAATTCCTGATCTGAAAGGTTCTCTTTCAGTTGAAATGACGATGAAATCCGCTGGAGATGCAGGATTATTGTCGAAGGGTAACATAAACGTGAGACTCGCAGAAATTGTACGCTCGAAACCCTCTAAAAAGATAAAAGATATTGATGCCCTGCTTGAATATGACGCTAAGGTAAACCCTGAATCAGGAGAAATTCTCATAAACAAAGCCGACCTGAAAGTTAATGGTATCACCGCTTCAATAAAAGGCAAAACTAAAGACCTGATGACCTCACCCTATATCGAATTAACTGTAAGCTTACCAAATGTCAATACTGGGGATGTACAAATATTACTTGCCGGTTTTTTAAATTTCGATGGTATCAAGCTTTCAGGCCATGTTTCAACCGATTTGAAAGTCAAAGGTATGCCGGTAAATTTTGAATCAATGAAGGCTAATGGCAATATTGAACTGGATAAAGTCGGTGTAACATATGAGGATCTCAATGCTTTACTCAATGGAAGCGTAAAGTTCACAGATAAGTTATTAAGCATTAATCTTAATAGCACCATCGGCAAAAACACCGCTGTTTTAAAAGGCTCAGTTAGCAACTATTTTAAAAATCAGAAAATCAATCTCAATTTATATTCAAAAAAACTTTTTATGGATGAACTCATACCAGCCGGGGAAAAGAATGGGACTTCCTCCGGCAGGCGGGTCAAACCTGATAAATCTTCTTTCAAAGATAAAAAAAGGGAAGCAAAGCCACTCAACCTGAAAATGACCGCAAGCGGTGAAATCAGGGTAGACTCGGCTGTATATAACGGCCTGACCATGAGCGACTTTTTAATGAATTATCAGTTTAAGAACAACAAGCTTAATGTTTCAAAACTGACCGGCAAGGCCGGAAAAGGCAGATTCAACTTAAAAAGTGCCCTCGATCTTTCAAAACCGGGCTACAAATACAATCTTTCCGGTAATGTTGATTCACTTTATGCTGAGGAGATTATCAATGCCTTTTTCCCAAAGGCAAAAGACACTGTCTTTGGTGTTATCAAGGCTGACCTGAAACTAAACGGTGCAGGGACATTAACTGAAAATATCAGGAAGAACCTTGTTGCAGACGGAAATTTTGATATACAGGATGGAAAGGTAACAAATATCGGCATAGCGGACAACCTGTCGATGCTTTTTAATTTAAGTGAACTGAAGACCATCAAATTTCATCAGGCCAACGGAACGGTCAGGATAAGAAACAGCACCGCAAAGCTTAACAGCATTTTCAGATCAGATGATCTTGAAATGAATCCCGGGGGAGACATAGGTCTTGACGGAAATCTCGATCTCGCATTCGACCTGAAACTTTCCCCGCGTCTTACCGGAAAAGCGGTGAGTTCAAGTGTTGCAAAATACATGACTGACCAGAGAGGCTGGGGCACAATACCTTTAATATGCCCGGGGACGATGTCAAAGCCGTCATGTGGACCGGACCTCGCAAAAACCGGCAAACAGATAATAGAGAAGAAGATCAATAGAGACTTTGATAAGTTATTTAATAAAGATCAGAAAGAAGCTCCTCCGGAAGGAGAAGAACAGAGACCGGGGTTGGAAGAGCCGCTTAAGGAAATTTTCAAGCAATTATTTTAGTAGCTTGTTTATAAACAAACCTATTTCTTCAATAAATAACTTCTGTGAAACCATAAATGCGTCATTATGGGCTCCCCTGAGTTCAACAAATTTCTTTGGCTCTGCTGAAGTATCAAATAATTTTTTTCCCAGTTCAAATGGTATAATTTCATCTTCAATACTATGAAATATTAATTTTGGAACATCTATATACTTGATTTTTGTTAATGAGTCATATTTGCTCTTATAAACAGCCGCAGGGATAAAGGGGAAAATCTTTTGCGCTACCTCTCTGACAGATGTAAAACTCTCCTCAATAATTAATCCTCCCATAACCTGTTTTGACGCAAGATCAATAGCAACAGCTCCTCCCAGGGACTCTCCATAGGCAATAATCGTCTCCGGACTGATTTTTTTCTTATTGACCAGGTATCCGTACATTGCATCTGCATCAAGATACAGCCCTTCTTCAGAGGCTTTCCCAGCGCTCAAACCATATCCGCGGTAATCGTAAATAAGGATGTTTAAATCAAGTTTATTCAGAATTTTTATTTTTTCGAGACGGTGGCTTATATTTCCGCCATTGCCATGGCTGAACAATATTGTGGCGCGCGGCATATCAGACGAAATAAACCAGCCGTTCAATTTAACTCCATCTGCTGCTGTTATATTTACATCTTCATAATCGAGTGCCATATCCTGTGGACTGGCTTCAATAGATTTATACGGATGATAAAGACTTATTTGTTCAAGATACCGGATTAAGAAAAAAAGGAGGATGAGAATAACAGGAATTGAAATAATGAATTTCATCTGGAAGAAGTGACACGTTGCAACGTGCCTTCAATTTTTTAAGCCTAAGGAATCACCTTGTTCAGTGGGTACTCGATTATTCCTTCAGCTTTTACTGATTTTAATTTTGGGATAATATCACGGACAATTTTTTCATCAATAACTACCTCAATGGCATACCAGCCGGTGTCCGAAAGTTCTGAGATAGTCGGAGAGTGTAAAGATGACAGAAGGCTCATAACTCTTTTCAGGGACTTTTCAGGCACATTCATCTTAAGACCAACCTTTTCCTCTGCTGCAAGTGCCCCCTGTAAAAGTAGAACTATGTTCTGCATCTTCAACTTTTTCCACGAGTTCTTCCAGGCCTTCTTATTTGCGATAAACCGTGTGCTTGACTTCAGAATCGTATCGATCACTCTCAGATTATTGGCCTTCAGCGACGATCCTGTCTCGGTTAATTCGACAATTGCATCAGCAAGGTGAGGCGGCTTCACTTCTGTGGCTCCCCATGAAAAATCCACATCAGCCTTTATCCCTCTGGATTTGAGATATTTTTTTGTAAATCCAACAAGTTCAGTTGCTATTCTCTTTCCATTAAGATGTTCAACCTTTTTTATCCTGGAATCATTAGGCACCGCAATGACCCATCTTACCGGCCTTAGTCCGCCTTTAGCATAATTGAGTTCAGCCACTTCCTTAATGTCAGCACCCTGCTCAAGCACCCAGTCCTTCCCTGTTAATCCGGCATCCAGCACACCGTCATCCACGTACTTTGCCATTTCCTGTGCCCTGATCAGCAATGCTTCTATCTCACTGTCATCAAAAACAGGGTAATAAGAGCGGGAATTTACTGACACATTGTATCCTGCCTTTTTAAACAATTTAAGCGTCGATTCCTGAAGGCTACCTTTAGGAAGACCAAGCCTTAATACTTTTTTCATTATTTATGTAATCTCCTTTTTATGCGCCTTAACCTTTGTTGAATATATTACAGAGGAAGAGAGAAATAATTCAAATGTCCTTACTTCTTACGTCTTACTTTTGACTATCTTTTCCCCGCTTTTCTCACCCTGACCGTATTCCCGTGAGCTTCAAGTCCTTCTACATCAGCAATAGTTTCAACTGTATCCGCGAGATTCATGAAACCCGATTTCGAGGAATTGATCAGACTCGTGCGCTTTATGAAATCATAGACTCCGAGCGGAGATGAAAATCGAGCCGTACTGCTTGTCGGAAGTGTGTGATTCGGACCAGCAGCATAATCACCGAGCGGCTCCGGAGTCCACTGTCCTATAAATACAGCTCCGGCATTTTTTATTTCAGGTAAAATCGCCGAAGGTTTTTTGGTCATAATTTCAAGATGTTCAGGCGCTATACGATTTGCTATTTCAACTGCTGATCTGAGGCTTTTTGTAATAATTATCGCGCCATACCTGCTGGCAGACTTGAATGCTATATCTCTTCTCTTAAGATTCTTCAACTGTATTTTCAGTTCAGCCTCAACATCCCTTGCCAGCTTACCTGAATTTGTTATCAATACCGAAGATGCCATCTCATCGTGCTCTGCCTGGCTTAATAAATCAGATGCAATAAACGAAGGATTGGCTGATCGATCAGCAATTATCAATATTTCGCTTGGACCAGCAACCATATCTATGCCTACTTCGCCAAACACCATCTTCTTTGCAACCGCAACAAAAATATTCCCGGGACCAACTATCTTGTCTACTTTCCTTATTGTTTTCGTGCCGTATGTCAACGCAGCTATCGCCTGTGCTCCCCCTATCCTGTACACCTCCTTAACACCAAGCAGTTTGATTGCTGACGCAACATATTGGTTCAGTGTCCCGGAGGGTGTAGGCACACATAGGGCAATCTCTCTGACACCGGCCACCTGCGCGGGTATTACATTCATCAAGACGGTCGATGGATAAGCAGCCTTACCGCCCGGCACATACACCCCTGCCCTTTCAAGAGGTCTGATTATCTGCCCTGTCGTGATACCATTACTGGAAAATTTCCATGATTTCTCTCGCTGGAGTTTATGAAAGGATTTTATCCTTCTGGCAGATTTGCTCAGCGCCTTGAGAAATTGCTTCTCTACCTTCCCGGCGGCTGCATCTATTTCTCCGGCATCGATCAGAAGCCTTTTCAGTTTAATTGAATCGAATTTTTCTGTATAGTTAATAACAGCACGGTCACCCTGTTTTCTGACATCAGCCAGTATCGTTCTCACGATTTTCTGAATATTGTCCTCATCAACAGATAATGAGGCCCTCTTTTCTAACAGGGCTATAAATGTCTCGATCTTATTTTCGTGTATTATTTTCATGCAATTTTCCGGGCATAAACCTTACTCGATACTGTGCATAAAGTTCATTGTGACAACTAACCTGCATTATTCATAAATATCTTAAATCAAAGCAGGTATCCAAAAAAAACGGTTTGAATACGGCAACATGCATTTATATGAAACACATCTATATAACTCTTTAATATTCACAGTGTGTCTGAAACCAGATCAGTAAAAGCCGCTCCCAAAACGTTTTTTTTGGATACCTGCTTTGCCGGGTGAATCATATGTGCTAAAGAATTCTACTACAGCCCGCACTAACATTGCTATATTTTACCAAGCAGTTATTCTTTGACCCTTCTTATCTTTGCACCAATGCGGATCAGTTTATCCTCAATCCTCTCATATCCCCTGTCCAGATGATACACGCGGTCTATAACAGTCGTACCTTGAGCTGCAAGACCGGCCAAAACAAGTGAGGCGCTTGCCCTTAAATCAGTAGCCATAACCGGAGCACCTTTCATTGACCTGCTCCCTCTTACTGTTGCTGTCGAGCCTTCTACCTGAATATCAGCGCCCATCCTTTTTAATTCAGCAACATGCATAAACCTGTTCTCAAAGATATTTTCTGTAATAAGGCTCGTTCCATCGGAAATGGCCATCAATGCCATAAACTGTGCCTGCATGTCAGTAGGAAATCCTGGATAGGGCATCGTTTTTATGTCCTGAGCTACAGGCCTGTCCGGACCCGTTACCGCTAATGTATCACCATCTACGGCAATCTCCGCACCTGTTTCTCTCAGTTTATTAACAACAGCATCAAGGCATTCAGGCTTTGCACCTGCTATTTTCATATCATCTCCCATCATTGCACCTGCCACGAGAAAGGTGCCGGTCTCTATCCTGTCAGGTATGACCCTGTAATCAAGGGACTTAAGGCTGTTCACTCCTGTAACAGTTATGACACTTGTGCCAGCACCTTTTATATCCGCACCCATCGAAATTAAAGCATCGGCAAGATCAACAACTTCAGGTTCACAGGCCGCATTTTCCAGCAAAGTCTCACCTTCTGCAAGAGTAGCAGCCATCATAAGATTTTCTGTACCGGTTACCGTGGGTATGTCAAATGAAATAGTGGCTCCCTTTAACCGTCTTGCTCTTGCATGTATATAACCTTCTGAAAGAGTGATTTCAGCACCCATTTTCTCGAGACCCATTGTGTGAAGATTTATCGGCCTGGCACCTATTGCACAGCCTCCTGGTAAAGAAACTATCGCTATTCCTGTTCTCGCCAGTAACGGCCCAAGAACTAGCACAGATGCGCGCATAGTTTTAACGAAATCATAAGGAGCTTCAACCGATTTTAATTTTTCTGTCTGCAGGGTAACACTGCCATTATCATAGGCAAATTCAGCGCCAAGATAACCCAGCAGCCTTCCCATGGTTGTTATATCCCTGAGACAGGGAACATTTGAAATACGACTCTCTCCGGAGCTCAGAATAGATGCAGCCATAAGAGGAAGTGCGGCATTTTTTGCACCACTTATGCTTATTTCTCCGTTTAACTTTATCCCGCCTTCAATTTCTATTTTGTCCATTTTTCATTCCATTAACTTGATTTTCAGATAAAATGATTCTCTCTTTCCCGGAATAATCTTTTAAGATTTCTATGCTGGAATATCCGGAATCTTCAAATATCTCTTTCACAGGTTGCGCGCATCCGTCTCCAAGTTCAAGCATCAATATCCCCTTGTTATTAAGTATCTGCCTTGCAGCCGAAACAATTTTCCTGTAATAAACCAATCCGTCTATCCCACCATCAAGGGCGCTTAACGGTTCCCAGTCCCTGATCTCCGGCTGAAGGTCTTTGATATCATCAGATTTGATATATGGCGGATTTGAGATAATTAAATCGAACGACTTTATTTTTTTTACAGTCGAAAACAGATCCCCGCAATAAAAAAAAACATTTTTTATATTATTTTGTTTCGCATTTATTCTGGCATACCTGATCGCCTTCTCAGATATATCGACACCATAAACCAGTGCATAGGGGAATTTCACGGCAATAGCAAGTGCCATGCATCCGCTTCCTGTACAGAGATCAAGAACTGATATCTGATCTGTGTTCTTGGCTCCCAATAATTTAATTGCATGCTCTGCCATTAGCTCGGTCTCAGGCCGGGGAATCAGGGCACCTTCGCCTACTTCCAGGTTCAGACCAAGAAAGTCAATATGGCCGATAATATATTGAAGAGGCTCACGACCGCACCTCCGGCTAACCATCTCATCCAGGAACCGCGACTGAGTATCATCCAGTTCAGGATTATCTTTATATAGATCGATCAGGCTTACATCAATGCCCTCTGAAAGCAATAACTCCGCCTCTTTTTCAGCAGCTTCGATACCGCAATTCCCGAACTTCTCAGATATCTCCTTCAATTTATCCTTGGCTTTCATTACAAAAAAGGAAGGAACAGACCCCCGATTATTGTCTTTATATTTCTTTCAGCTTCTCTGCCTGATAATAGGTAATCAGACTGTCAATGAGCTCGTCAAGTTCACCTTCGAGAATGGAAAGCAGTTTATGGAGAGTAAGGTTTATCCTGTGGTCAGTAACCCTGCTTTGAGGGAAATTGTATGTTCTTATCCTTTCGCTTCTGTCGCCTGAGCCTACCTGGGATTTTCTCTCCTGTGCTCTCTCTTTTTCCTGGCTTTCGAGTTCAAGCTCATAGAGTCTTGAACGCAAAACTTTCATCGCCTTTTCCCTGTTCTTTATCTGCGAACGGCTATCCTGGCACTGAACAATCAAACCAGTGGGGACATGCACGATTCTTACAGCAGAATATGTCGTGTTGACGCCCTGTCCTCCGGGCCCTGATGAACAGTAAGTGTCAACTCTCAAATCTTTTTCCTCAATCTTTAAATCCAGTTCTTCAGCTTCCGGCAAGACTGCAACGGTTGCTGCTGAAGTATGAATCCTGCCGGATGTCTCGGTTGCCGGCACTCTCTGAACACGGTGGGTACCGCTTTCGTACTTCAGGCGACTATAAGCGCCTTTGCCCTGGATTGATGCAATCACTTCCTTAATGCCACCAACTCCGGTAGAATTCATATCCAGTATTTCCACTTTCCAGCGTCTGCCCTCGGCATACTTGCCATACATCCTGAAAAGGTCAGATGCAAACAGCCCTGCTTCATCGCCGCCCGTACCCGCTCTTATTTCAATGATTATGTTTTTGGAATCGCGAGGATCTTTTGGAACAAGCAACAACTTCAACTCTTTTTCAACTTTAGGCTTTTTCTCTTTAAGTTCCTCTATCTCGGCTTCTGCCAGCTCTTTCAGTCCTTCATCACCATCAGTCTGTAAAATTTCTTCAGCTTCAGATATACCCGACAACAACTTTTTGTATTCCCTTGTCTTTTTAACAATGTCCTCCAGATCCGACTGCTCTTTGGAGTATTTCTGGCTTTTTGTATAGTCTGAGAAAACTTCAGGGTCAGACAATATTTTTGTCAGCTCATCATATTTGTTCTCAATTTCCTCAAGTTTATCAAGAAACACCTGATTCACTCTCCTTTGTTTCAGCTTTTTCGCCTTCTGTATTTAATACATCTTTTAACGCTCTGATAGCCACTTCAATCTGATTACTGGAAGGGATTCCAGTAGTCATTTTTTGCAGCAAGAGCCCCGGGGCAGCCATTGCACGGACTAATGAATGATGCATTCTTTTTGAAGAAAACTTCACAAACTCATAGCCCCCTCCAGCAATAAACGGGATCAGCAGCAACCGTGAAAGGAACTTATCAAAGAACGGCCAGTCTTTGGGAATAAGAGAAAAAACAAGAATACTCAATATCATCACGATCAGTAAAAAACTGGTTCCGCACCGTGCATGCACGACGCTGTAATTTCCCACGATTTCAGGCTTCAGTTCAACGCCGGCCTCATGTGCATTAACCGCCATATGTTCAGCCCCATGATATTCAAAAACTCTTCTTATATCTTTACTGATATTAATTGCAAAGATATAGGCAAGAAAAACAAGCACGCGTAATATTCCATCTACAAAATTAAAAACAAGGGAACTCTCGTTTATTGACCGAAACAGCATGCCGAGAAGTTTAGTGCCATAAAGCGGTAAGAGCAGGAATAAACCAATTCCCATAATAAAGGCTATAGCTACAGTCATAACAAGAGAAAAAGATGAAGGTTTTTCTGTTTCATGGCCCGATACTTCGGCTGAATATAGAAGAGCCTTGATTCCTATTGAAAGAGACTGGAATAGAGCAATAACTCCACGGATCAATGGTTTTTTAAAAATTTTGGGTAGTTCGGATATCCCGTGCCTTTTTATAACGATATCCTTATCAGGAGTCCTGACAGCAACTGACCATACATTGCCCAATCTCATCATAACTCCTTCGATGACCGCCTGTCCTCCAACATCACTCAATGGTTATTACTCCTCATGGCCAGAGACACATAGTAGATGTTAACTTAGCGCCTTTGTGCCTCTTTAAAATTTACATTAAAAAAGGGAACCACAGACACCTGAGCAATTGTTCATAAAGTGCGTGATTCCCTTTTTAAATTAGCTACTTTTTATTAAGTTTTGCGTATTTCTTCTTAAACTTGTCAACCCTGCCTTCAGCATCGACCAGTTTCTGCTTCCCGGTGAAGAAAGGATGACATTTGGAACATATATCAACGTGAATAGCATCCTGTGTAGATCTCGTCATAAATGATTCCCCACAGGCGCATACAGCTTCGACCTCTTTAATTTCCGGATGAATTCCCTGTTTCATTTTAACCTCCAACTATAAAATATATCAGAGATATAGGATATTTTTCAACAGGTGTAAGGGGATATTCAGTTTTTGTCCTGATTACCAGATTATTGACAGAAAAGTATCGAGGTCGGTCTGGAGTCGGTTAAACTTGCACCATATCACCATACACTCTTCGGATCTATAACAGTAACCGTCTTTTATAACCACATGCGTATTGATCTCGGTTTTATCTTTGTACGGACAGGGAACATGCAACTTTCCGGTCTCAACCGCATATGTCTTCTTCATGCACGGATCCTTCATTCCTTATATTTTATTCTATTTTTCTATGTTTGCAAACCCTGACATCAAACGAGATTAAAATTCATTGTGGTATTATAGTCTTAGCCTGCTTTACTGGGTGAATAATATAGGTTAGTAGTATCAGGAATATGAAAAAACCATGAAATCTCAAAAACTTACAATAATTAAAAACGCACTGCATCTGGCAGGGGAAACCAACAGCCAGCATATATTCCTTTTTTTAAATACAGTCCAGAGTTGTAACTGGTTCCTGAGAACGGGTCTATACAATAATGGTAATATCGTTCTCGTCACTCCCAGCGATTTAAAAATAAAGGATGCAGAGTTTAAAAATAAAGGGATAAAGGTAATAAGGAGCTGGTCTGGAAATCAGACAAGATTTTCCAGAATCAAATATGCATTTCTTCACGGGGTCATGCAACGCATTATAGATACAGACAGTAGGGTTGTATGTGTGCTTGGCCCATGGGGCAAGACACATCTTGATACAGTTGCAATACACGACCTGTCTCTTTCATGGTCTGAAGAGTTTCCCTTTAATCCAAAGTCAATTACCGGTAATGAAGCATTCAATGCTGTACTTGCTGTAGTCGATATAGCCCTTGACATAGGGGCCCTCGGAAGGGAAGGAAAACCAATCGGAACAATTTTTGTAATAGGCGATACAGACAACGTGATGAAATTATCACATCAGGCTGTCTTTAATCCGTTCAGAGGATATCCCAGGAGAGAAAGGTTAATTACACATTCTGAAGTTGTTGAGAGCATAAAAGAACTGGCAAAGCTTGACGGAGCTTTCACTATCTCTCAGTCCAGCACAGTGTTGGCTGCCGGGAGGCATCTTGATGCCAGAAGTACAGTGACTAAGCAACTCAAAGGCCTGGGTTCCAGACACAGGTCCGCTGCTGGAATAACGCGAATGACCAATGCTGTAGCTGTTGTAGTATCAGAAAGCACAGGGAAGGTAACAATATTTGAAAAGGGACGTATTGTATCGTCTCTTGAGCCGGTAATCAGCAGTCGCCTGGTTTAGCTGACTCACAAGGGGCGCTGAAATAAACAAAAAAAAGGCTTGGAATAACCAAGCCCCTTATAGTAAATATTTTAAATCATCTTTATATTCAATCGTTTCTTTTTTTCATGTATCTTACTCCTTGTGAAATAAAATAAACTTTATTTTTCACCAGACTCTTTGGCTTTTTCTT
>CAYPIT010000005.1:0-6362 GCA_964410825.1 uncultured Nitrospiraceae bacterium | reverse complement strand
CACCATAACCGGCAACTTCTTTGGCTTTTTCTTCACCATAACCGGCAACTTCTTTGGCTTTTTCTTCACCATAACCGGCAACTTCTTTAGCTTTTTCTTCACCATAACCGGCAACTTCTTTGGCTTTTTCTTCACCAGACTCTTCTGTTTTTTCTTTACAAGATACCAGAGAAAAGCTTAAAACTAACATGATACTCATAACAACCAACAATATTTTTTTCATATTGTTTGACCTCCTCTTTAACATATTTTAAGGGTTCACTCTATACCTCTTGCTTTAAAGATAGATTTTTTTTGAGAAGATATGAAATATAAAAAACTATAACATTAATAGTTTTAGTTATCCAATTAAATTAATTTATAGAACCTATAAGAATCTCAAATTATCTGAAAGATGCGATTTAATAATTAACTCTATAATTTTTCATGATTTGATATAATTTACTTGAAATATCGGAATAAATGGGAGGGAGATTTATGACCATATCTGAAAGAACAGCAAAGCTTGAAAATCTTATTGAAACATTTGACCACCTTAAAAGAGATCTGATCCCGACTGAAGAAAAACTAAATGCCGAACTTTCAAAAATCAGGCTGCAAATATTAGACCGCGCCAGGGCAAGGACAAGTTATACCGGAGATACTCTCAAGGATTTAAGTGTTTTTAAGTTCGGAAGGGAATTTAGAGAAAATTATGAACAACTCCTGAATTTAAAAAATATATTAAAAAACGCCAAGGGTGAATTTATACTGATTCATGATACCAGCTTCAATCTGTTAGTTAATGAGTTAAATGAAACAGACAGATGCTATATACCTTTTCGTGTAGCAGCACTGGGAATTATTGACAGCGATCCTCTTGAAGTTGGATATGAATATGATATTGCAGGTGACAAGTATTATTTGAAGATAAGGTTTCAAGACGGAGCATATATCAGAGAATTGGAAGTTAAAGAGCAGGGCAAAGTTGATAAATGGCTCAACATAATTCCTACTTTCAGGGGAAGAAGAGAAGCTTACACGGAAAAGATCGAAACGTTGAAGCTGGTGATGCAGACAAAAGAATATCAAACCTCTGATGACTATATAAGACACATGTATGCCGGGGGCGAGTGGGAGACCGACCTGAAAAAACCTTACTGGAGAATAGCTCCTGACAAGTTTGATATATCAAAATATAAAATTGCATCTGCTCCTGTGATAGAAATTCTGGAAAAGCAGAATTTCCCCTTAAAAGAATACAAGGCTTTTGCACTTTACATTGGGAATGAAGAAGTAACAAAGAGATTGAAACTGGATCTGAAAAAACTTAACAATGTTCAGAAAATCTACGATAAATTTAGTTCTTCTGTAGCAGAGCCCGGAAGGAAATATCTTATCTTCTAGTGCAAAAGGGGACGTTGGGGACGTTCTTGGTTCCATCATATTATCTTCAGAATCGATGAAGGTTGCAGATTAACGAGTTCACCTTTGTAATCATCTAAAGAATTACTATTGTCACCGCCTCTCCACCTTCATATTCATCCCCTTTTCTCCAGTTTTCAACTAAAGAATGATCTTTCAAATAATCTCGTATCGCAGTGGCATGAACTCCGGTCCCTATGCCGTGAATTATTTTTACCTGCTTAATCCCGGATAATGAAACATCATTGAGGAACCGCTCCACAAGGGAGAGTGAGGGGTCAACACGCTGCCCAATCACATTCAGTTCATTCGGAAGGGTACTATCATCCGATCTAACGGAAAATGTATAGCACGATACACTTTTTTTGGTGCTCAAAGTTTCGGAACTTTTTTCTTCAGCACTGCAAGTTGACGGTTCATAAAGTTCGCTAAACGGTACCACGACTTCTTTCCCGTCAACTACTACTTTGCAATATTTTGTCAAATTCAAGCACACGGAACGTATGATTGTCCATGATTAATCGTAAAAGAAGGTTCAGTCATATTGCAATACTGGTTTCTTTTGTATCATATATAAATTTGCCTGTATGTCCAGTGCCATGTTTCCTGAAAATGATTTAAACCTGCCTCAACATTGACAATATATTTTGCTATAGAGTATATTATTTCGCCCACGTTTATACCGACTGGCTGTCTTCATCTTGCCAGATTCAAGAAAAGAAGACATATTTGGGAAATAGGGTGCATTGTAAAAACAGGTAGAGACTTGTGCGTTTTCTTATGAATGTTTATAAATTGAAAGGAGGAAATCATTATGGCCGGAAAAGTTAAGTCAAAAACTGATGTTGCTGCAAGATCAGGCTCAAAGAACCTGGCAAAGATCTGCAGTATCTGCGGTAACAAGGTAGATGTGGTCATGGACGTTTCGCCAAGCGGAAAGAAAAGTATGAAACGTCTCTGCTGCGAGCTTTAATCTTCAATATTCATGCTGTCAGGCAGGCATGTTAAAAAATCGTCTTGTTCGTTTTTATAACATGCCTGCATTGCTACAGAAGTCAGTGAATTCGAGCAATGCCTGTGAAGATAGACAATTTATTCATTAACATGTTTGAGAAAGCCAAAAACTTTTCTTAAATTATTCTTATCGTCATCTTCAGTTTTTTTAGGAGTTTCCAGAATCATCGGTATTTTACGAATCCTATTATCAGAAAGTAGATTCCTGAATCCATCGTTTCCTATAAATCCTTTTCCGATATGCTCATGCCTGTCGACTCCTGATCCAGTTGGACGTTTGGAGTCATTTAAATGTATGAGTTTGAGCTTTTTAAGTCCAATGTATTTCTTTATCTCTGTCATGAGTCGATCAGTCCCTTCAGGCCTTATAAGATCATAACCCGCTGAAAAGGCATGACAGGTATCAATGCATATACCAGCTATGCTATCGGAGTTACTCGAATCTATAATATCGGCCAAGGTTTCGATCGAAGATGTAATATCGCCTCTTTCTCCTGCTGTATTCTCAAGCAGAATAGTGGACTTATACTGGCCGGCACTTACAGCTTCTAAAATTGCCTTTACAGCACGTTTCCTTGCTTTTTTCCGGTCCTCGCCACTGGCGCTTCCTGTGTGAAGTACAACATATTCAACACCTAATCGATCTGCAACGCTTAATTCGTAAGAAAGCAGCCCGACTGACTTTCTCAGAATGTCGCTCGAATGAGACGCCAGGTTAATTAGATATGATGCATGTATAAATACAGGACTTATGCCATATTTCTGTCTGAGGGCAGAAAACCGTTCAGCTTCTTCATCTGCAATAGCAGTTCTCCGCCACTGCCTGGGGCTATGAGAGAATATCTGCATAGTTGAACAGCCCAAGGCAACTGTACGCTCAATCGATTTTGAAATACCTCCTGCTATAGATGTATGGACACCGACCCTTGCTTTATTAGATTTAATCTTAACCATAGATTTCGTCTAATTAATATTGAACTGAAACTTCCTCAGTCTTAATGAATTTGTAACAACAGTAACTGAAGACATCCCCATTGCCGCAGCTGCAAACATAGGATTGAGAAGTATTCCGAAGAACGGGAAAAGTATGCCTGCTGCAACCGGAATTAATATTGTGTTATAAGCAAATGCCCAGAAAAGATTTTGCCTGATATTCTTTATGGTAGCCTTTGAGAGTGCAATAGATGCGACTACTCCCTGCAGGTCCCCGCCGATTAAAGTAATATCCGAGGCTTCCATCGCAATGTCAGTGCCTGTTCCAATCGCAATACCAACATCAGCCTGGGCAAGTGCAGGCGCATCGTTAATGCCGTCACCCACCATTGCTACAATTTTGCCCCCTTCCTGAAGCTGCCTGATTTCGTTTGCCTTGTCTTCAGGTAACACCTCAGCAAATACCCTGTCGATGCCTGTCTGTTTTCCGATCGCTTCCGCGGTCCTTTTATTGTCTCCGGTAATCATCACAGTTTCCACTCCGAGTTTTCGAAGTGCCTTTATAGCTCCAACTGAATTTTCTTTTAGAGTATCAGCAACTGCTACTATGCCTATTGCGGTTCCGCCTGCCGCTACATACATCGGCGTCTTTCCTTTTGTAGACAGTTCTTCAGCTTTTAAGAGAAATTCTTCAATATCTATGCCCTCATCTCCCATAAACTCTGCATTACCGAGATAAACGTTAGTTTCATTAATAGTTGCCTTAATGCCGCGTCCCGGCACAGCATGAAAATCAGCGGGTTCCTGCAGGCTAATGTTATGTACCAGCGCCTTTCTCACTATAGCCTCACCAAGAGAATGTTCTGAACCTTTTTCTGCGGATGCAGCATATAGCAAAATTTCTTCTTTCTTAATTTTTGATTCGTTGCCCGTTACTATATCTGTAACCACCGCCTCCCCTTTTGTAAGGGTACCTGTTTTATCAAAGACAATGGAATTTATTTTGTGTGCTGTTTCGAGGGCCTCTGCGCCTCTTATCAAGATACCGTTTTCAGCACCCTTTCCTGTACCCACCATAATGGATGTTGGGGTTGCCAACCCCAGTGCGCATGGACATGCAATTATCATAACAGCAACGAAATTTAACATAGCATAGGTAAATGCCGGATCAGGTCCGAAGATAAACCATATAATAAAAGTAACTGATGCTATACCCATTACAGCAGGAACAAAGATAGAAGCGATCTTGTCTGCAAGCCTGGCAATTGGAGGCTTCGATCCCTGAGCCTCCTGAACCATGTTGATAATCTGGTGAAGCATCGTATCCCTACCGACCTTGGTTGCTTCAAATCTGAATGATCCCAACTTGTTTATTGTCGCCCCTACGACTTCATCTCCGATCGTCTTCTCAACCGGAATCGACTCTCCTGATATCATAGATTCATCTATTGATGAATACCCTTCCTTCACTATACCGTCAACAGGTATTTTCTCCCCCGGCCTGACAAGTACTATGTCGCCTATCTCAACATCCTCAATAGAAATATTTATTTCCTGTCCATTTTTAATAACCCTGGCTGTCCTGGGCTGAAGACCGATAAGTTTCTTTATCGCCTCTGACGTTTTCCCCCTTGCTCTTGCCTCAAAAAGCCTCCCAAGAAGGATGAGAACAATAATTGTTGCTGCGGTGTCAAAGTATACCTCAGCTGAATAACCCCGAATTTCAAATAATGATGGAAAGAATGTTGCCATTACACTGTAAAGATAAGCAGCCGATGTTCCAACTGCTATAAGTGTATTCATGTTTGTAGTTCTGTAACGCGCGGCAGCGATAGCTCCGGTGTAAAACTGCCAACCCACCCAGAACTGAACCGGAGTCTGTATAATCAGCTGTAATAGAAACCCGGTCTGTCTTGGTATTTCAAGAAATGATGAAAGTCCAAGTCTTTCCCAAAAGACAACAAGAAAAATTGGTACTGTTAGCACTGCTCCTGTGATCAGTTTGTTTCTTAATTTTTGATAATCTTGTTCCCTTTCTTCTTTTTCTTTTTCAACTATATCTTCACCCTGTTCCGGCTCTACAATATCGTAGCCACTATCTCTGACAGCCTTTTTAAATTCACGCATTCCGATCTGTGACGGCATATATTCAACTATCGCTTTTTCAGTTGCAAAGTTTACGGAGGCTGATATGATCCCATTAAGAGATGACAGAGCATTCTGCACATTGCTTACACACGAAGCACAGGTCATACCTTTAATGGGTAAAATGACTTTAGAAACCGAAATCCCGTAGCCGAGCTCTTTTATGGTCTTTATGAATTCGTTAACAGAAACTTCAGATGTTTTATAAAAAATAGTAGCCCGCTCAGCAGCAAGATTAACCGTTGCACTCTCCACTCCATTGAGTTTTGAAAGTGTGTCCTGGACCCGCGTCGAACATGCAGCACACGTCATTCCGGTGACAGGCATGTCGATCCGGGCTGATTCAGGTGATGTATCACCTATATTTTTTGCCATAACTCTTTCTCTCTTTAACGTTTGTCCATCGCTTGATTTATTGTTATCTGCCCAAACCGATGAGGCATCACAGATTATTCACGCCCTTTGCTGAACTGGACCGCAATTTCTGCTACTCTTTTCCCATATAGCTCGGCAGTTTCAATGTCACCTTTTGAAGGTGCATCAGGAGGATTGACCTGAAAGCTTGCTGACATCGGCCCTATAAAAGAGCCTACTCTGTTATGTGTATCTGGCCCGGGGCCCTCCACACTGTTCATAGCATCCATGTCATTTGCTGAAGGGAACATGCCGGTGCCCACCCAAATCATCCCATGCTGCATAGCAAAGACAACAAGGCCCTGAAGTGTATTCAGTTTATCACCAGAAAATGAACTTGAATTTGTAAAAGCACCTGCTATCTTATCCTTCCATGCTGCTGCAAACCACTTTTTTACCGACGCTTCAAGAAATTTTTTCATTTCAGCAGCTATATTTCCCATATATGTTGC
>CAYPIT010000004.1:0-24059 GCA_964410825.1 uncultured Nitrospiraceae bacterium | reverse complement strand
GGCGTATTGCCGATGAGTTCCAAAACTGAATTTACAGGTTCTGAGTAAAAGAAGGGTTTTTTCATTATCTTCTTCGATTTATGGTAGATCAAACTATGTCATCCTGAACTTGATTCAGGATCTCCATTAAGAAATTAATATTATACACATGATCAGGCAAAAGTGAGTATATCGGGATTCAACGAAGAGGAATTATTTCCCTCTTGTCTTCAAAATCATATAACCCGAAAACAGGATCAGGCCCCCTCCGAGCAGCGCCTGAACTCCCGGCACTTCATCGAAAAAAATCAGCGCCAGCATTGTCGCCCCGACAGGTTCCACATATCCCAGGATTGCTGCTTCATTCGCTTTTACGCTCTTGAACCCCTGAACATAAAGAAGGGGAGCGATCGTCGAGTGGATGATGCCCATTGTTAAAAGATATGGCAGAGTGTTCATGGACAGACCTGTTCCCAGTACAAATGGAAGCAGCAGAATCGCAACCATACCGTTTTGTATGAATATTATGAATAGAGAAGAATAGAGCGTTGCTATTCTTCTTATAATGATGATCAGTAATGCGTATGCAAGTCCTGACATGGCTCCTGCAATAATTCCAAGGTTTTGATTACCTCCATGAAACAGCTCTACTGAAGGATTTTCTGATCCCAGAATAAACCATAAGCCCAGGGAGGAAAGAGAAATAGCCAGCCATGCGGTCTTCTGAATTTTTTCCTTTAATAATAATGGGGCCAATATTGCTACAAAAACCGGAGCGGTATAGTGTGTAAGCACCGCGTTTGCTATGGTAGTATTCCTGAAGGCAAAATAGAACAGCATCGTATTTGCAATAAAACAGAGGGGGGCAAGCATGAGAAAGACGGCGCTTCTCGTGTTGCTTTCCGCATGCCTCGCTTTTTTAAACTGTCCTGTTGATGTTAACAGGAAAAATTGCAGAAACCCGGCGATCGTGGAAGTATAGAATATAATATAATGGTTGGGTAATTCGATTTTACGTATAAAAATCCCAAGAGAACTCCAGATAAGAATTGCAGTTATTATTTTTAAATAACCCATAATTCCAGATATAAAAATAAAAAAATAAAAATTAAGGAATTAGAAGTAATGTTTACAAATCTAATTTGCTGGTTTGTTTGAGCACAAAAGCCCGTATATCTCTGGTGGGCATGAGTTTCTTTGCAATCTTCCGGTTTTTCATAAAAGGGACAAGTATATCGATATACACCCCACCACAGACGCATGTATGTGTATCCTTGTCATTCGGCACTGTTGTCGCTGAACCGCATTTTTTACATCTTAACACCCTTTTACTCCCGGACCATTTGCTTCGCTTTGCAAGAGGTCTCCCGTTGACTTCCATGATATCCATTGCAAAATCAACGACCGGTGCATTGCTTATGGAAGTGCCGATACCGTAAGCATCAACATATCTATTCAACACCGGAAGGTCATGTTCTTTGATCCCTCCACTTACAAAAAGCTTTATTTTCTTGTGTCCTCTTAAATCGAGTTCCCAGCGCACTTCCTGTAGAATCCGGTAAAAGTCACCTCTTCGGGACGATGGGGTATCAAGTCTTATCGCAAACAGTTTCTTTCCCATAGCTTCCGCAACATTTAACGCCTCAAATTTTTCATCAAGGAATGTATCAATCAGAACTACCCGTCTGAATCCTGGTTCAAGAACTTCATCGTAAGCCTTTATAGCCTCCACAGTAGATCCCATACATATTATTAAAGAGTGTGGCATTGTTCCCATGGGATCTGCCCCGATTATTTCTCCGGATTTAACAACTGCTACACCGTCACAGCCTCCGACGTAGGCATTTCTCTCGACCATTGGAGCAAGAACCGGGTGCATTCTCCTGGCGCCAAAGCTGATAACGGGCCGTCCTTCCGCAAGTTTCTTGAAGCGAGCAGCCTTGGTAGCAATACCTGAGGCCTGGCATATAAGTCCGAGCAGGGCTGTCTCATATACACAAAAATCCTGGTACCGGCCCTCTATTTCGATAACCGGTTCATAAGGATAAAATACAGTGCCTTCCTTCATCGCCCTTACCCTGACGGGAATATGCTTGAGCAGATATGCCGCTTCTTCAATGCCCGCGAAGACAGCCCACCGCCATTCATCAGGGAGATTTTTTGCAATAAATTCCGCCTTGACAGCAGGATTTAATTTTTTTGCTTTTAATATCCTGAGAGTACGTTCAAAATATACATCAGTGATTTTTCCTTTGAGGATGTCTTTTATATCTGCGGTATGAAACATATTACCTCCAAATTTCAATAATCATAAAATCTTCACCCCTAGTACATTTTTCATTATCCTCAGTGCTGCGTCATGGTCCTCTTTGGCCAGGCCGGCAACCGCGCTTTCAACTACTGTAACATTATAATTTCTTAATACCGCATCGGATGCCGTGAACATAATACAGATATGCGTTACACATCCTGTGAGTCTGAGACTGTCTATTCCGGCATTTATCAGGGTTTCATCGAGTTTTGTCCTGTAAAAACCGGAGTATGTAGTCTTTTTTATAATAGTGTCATTATTTTCAGGTTTAAGTGCATCAATAATTTCTGCGCCATATGTGCCGTCAACAGCATGGGCAGGCCAGCCAAATTTCAAAAATTCTTTATCTTTTTCTTCGTGTGCATCACAGACAAATATTACAGGCTTTCCTGCAGTCCTTGCAGAATTAATTTCTTCTTTTATTGAAGGCAATATATCTCTTGTATCCGGCACCTCAAGAGGCGCTCCTTCAAGAACAAAATCGTTAAGCATATCTATGATAAGAAGAGCTTCATTAGGCATGATTACCTCCTCTTGTTAAAATTCAAATTTCAAATATCAAACATTATCAGCAAATTTTATTTTCAGAGCTTTTTCTACTGCTGCCGGAACCAGTCCGTTTACGGATCCCCCGAATGATGCAACTTCTTTGACCAGTGTTGACGACAGAAATGTGTAATCCTGGCTTGGCATCATGAAGACAGTTTCGATATTAGCATGAAGCCGCCTGTTCATAAGGGCGATCTGGAGTTCGTATTCAAAATCTGATACAACCCTGAGTCCTCGAATAAGTGCAATGCTCTTTCTTTTTTTTGCATAATCAATCAGGAGGTTGTCAAATGATTCAGCCTTTGCACCTTTGAGCTTTATGATAGATTTGTTAATTAAATTCAGCCTTTCTTCAACAGTGAACAAAGGCAGTTTTTTCTGGCTTGGTGCTACAGCGACAATGACTTTGTCGAATATTTTAAGGGTTCTTTTGATAAGGTCTATGTGACCATTGGTAATAGGGTCAAATGTTCCAGGATAGATTGCTGTCTTTTGCATTAAATCCCCCTTAACAAGATATTGTAAATTATAATGCAGAATGAATTTATTATTGCTTCGTTGCCTGCATTATCCTGCATTATAAAGCTGACTCATAAAAACTCAGGATTGTATCACCATATTTATAATCTTTAATTTTATACAGTCTGCCAAATCTGTCAGGCAACTGCTTCTTGCTAAAATGTTCTGCTATAACAATGCCTTCATGTTCAAGGATAGTTGACTTGTCGATAGCAGACAATGCGTGCATTATTTCATCTGTATGGTAAGGTGGATCAAGAAATATAATATCAAAAGTCAGACCATCCAGCTCTGCATTTTCGATAAAATAGATAGCCTTTTTTGTTATAACACGAGTTTTTTCAGAAATACATAACTTAGTGGATATGTTGGCTATACCTTTTGCTGTACTTTTGTTTGCCTCTACAAATACAGCATTTGAAGCCCCGTGTCTGATAGCTTCTATCCCCACTACTCCGGTGCCTGCATAAAGATCGAGAAACCTGGCATCTTTTATCCGATCTCTAAGTATATTAAAAATGGCCTCCATGACCTTGTTAGCTGTTTGTCTTAAGCTTTTTTGTTTTTGAGCCGGCTTCATTCGTAATTAAAAGAAGATTAACATAGTACCAGGATTATTAAAATAGTTCATCAGGAGAATAAATGCCTGGTCCATCGCGACTGGATACATGCCTTTTTTTCAGATGTTATATTTTTTATAATAAGATATCTGATGATTTTTTTGCCGGGGAAAACTTTAATCATAAAACTGGTGTGAATAATAATTTAGTTATGACAATAATTGCTGATAACTTGAAAAAGACCGTGAATTTTCTTGCCGGCGAAATTGGGTCAAGGGGTTACCTTGAGTCTGATGCACTCAAAAAAGCAGCTGATTATATTAAATCAGAGTTAACCGCATATGGCTATGCTGTTTCAACCCAGCCGTACATATATAAAGGCAGGACTTATGAAAACGTATTTATTGAAAAAAAGGGGCGTAAGATGCCTGATAAAGTCATCGTAGTAGGTGCGCATTACGATACGGTGACAGGAACTCCTGGTGCGGATGATAACGCGAGCGGAATAGCAGGGATTCTTGAACTTGCCAGACTGCTTGCTGATGAGCCACTTGACAGGTCTGTTCAATTCGTAGCTTTTGCACTTGAAGAGCCGCCTCTATTCAGAAGCAGGTTCATGGGAAGTTATGTGTATGCCAAAAGTCTGAAAGGGACAGGAAAAGCTGTGGAAGGAATGATCTGTCTTGAAATGATCGGATATTTCGCAGATAAGCCGGGCAGTCAAGTCTTTCCTCTGCCTTTTTTCAGGTGGGTGTACCCCACTACAGGGAATTTCATAACTTTAGTAAGCAACTTGAGTTCAAAAGGATTTTTAAAACGTATAAAGGGGGGTTTTAAAAGGGGAACGAATCTGCCTGTCGAGACTCTGTCTACTGTTTCGCTCATTCCGGGAGTAGATTTCTCGGACCACAGGTCCTTCTGGAAATTCGGATATAATGCCGTAATGGTGACTGACACAGCCTTTTACAGAAATCCCAATTATCACGAAAAAGGGGATGTTCCGGCTATGCTTGATTATGAAAGGATGGAGGATGTGATTGAAGGACTTAAATCAGCGATAGAAGAATTAGCAGGAGGGAAGTGACCGGAAAGTAAAGAGTGAATTTTGCCACCGAAACCCATTAATTACTTCAAATCGTCTCGAGTCAGTAAAGCTGCCTCACCGGTGCTATCTGAAACATCAATTTCGTCACACCACCTGTGATTGTAAGGCAATCCCCAACTGCCGAGAGATTTTATCGTTGCCATTCCATTGGCTTCCAGTTCATTTTTCATCTCAAGGAAAAGTCTTGCCCCGCTTAGTGCATCTTCCCCGGCCCTGTGCGGGCAATCGTTAATGATATCGTATTCATTAAGCATGTAATCAAGGCGGTGACTCGGAAATTCCGGGTGGAGCCTGCGTGCAATTTTCAAAGTGCAGAGTGCGTAATGGCACAAATCAGCACCAAGACGCTTAAGTTCATATCGCAGGAACCTTGTATCAAACGGTGCATTATGAGCAATAAGTACAGAGTCATTCATGAACTCTATAATCATTGGGGCGATGTCTTCAAACAGGGGGGCATCCTGAACCATCCAGTTTTCTATGCCATGAAATCTTGTATTTGTAATTGTTAGTTCCGGGTTTATAAGGGATTCAAATTTATCGATGATCTCACAACGCTTAATTTTAGTCATACCTATTTCACATACACGGTCAAACTGTGAGATGCCGGTTGTTTCCAGGTCAATAACTACAAATGTATTGTCATCAAAGGATCTTTTCATTGCTTATCGATAATTGACAAATGCTAATCGTTCAGCCACTTAATCTCCGGTGGTTTTTTGACAGGAGGTTCCGGAGTAATCTCCGGGTAACCGAGTAAAATAGGACCGAAGATCTTCTCATCATTTTTCAATTCTAAAGATTTTACTATTTCATCGTTGCCTGTGACAAGTGAACCAAAGCCGACCCAGCAGCTGCCAAGACCGAGTGAATAGGCAGCTAACATTATATTCTGACATGCCAGCGGGCAGGATGAAGCAGCGTGTGGCCCTTTTCCGATAACAAATATAATTACCGGGGCAGAGTAATAGATAGGATCCTCTAATTGCTCATATCTTTTCATGATCAGATTATATCTTTCCGGGTTTGTTGTTTTCATGCTCTCAAGCATTTTTTTTGCATTGGGAATCGCTGTCTCCAGCATTTTGTTGCGAATCTTGCTGCTCCTGACAACAACAAAGCGCCATGGCTGACTGTTCATCCCCGAAGGTGCATCATTGCCTGCCTCAATTATCCTGTTAATTATTTCTTCAGGAACTTCCTGCTGTTTGAAATTCCTTACGGATCTTCTTGCCTTGATCGAATTTAAAAGGTCGTTCATAATAGCCTCCCTGTTCTATAGCAAATAGGAATTATTATTTAGCTTCATTAATTAGTTGCTACCGTATGGCACTTGAAGCACCGGTCTTTCGGGGGATGGTCCTCTTTCCTTGAATATTCTTTTCCTTTTCCATGACAGTCAAAGCACTTTACTTCTTCTGTTATAGTTATATGATCATCATCTGCAGGAAACGGAATAACGGTTTCTAAGGAAGCAATATAAAGAATTGCTACAATAGCTACACCTGTAATAGGGAAAATAAGTTTTTTCATTATTAGGTTTTCCTCTAACCAATCTAACAAATTATTAAGAATACATCAATTATGCATGGATATCAGAGTTGTGTTTTACATTTTTTCGGGACTTGTGATATGTTCTATAAGTCTGATATAACATTTGAAAGCGCAAAGATGATACGGATCAGAGGAAATGGTATACAACACTATCAATAATGCGTAACTATTGAGGATATAAATGAAAATTAAGAAAGCTGTACTGGCATATTCCGGAGGCCTTGATACGTCTGTAGCGATTAAATGGATGAAAGAAACCTATGGATGTGAAGTTGTTGCGTACTGTGCTGACCTGGGACAGGCAGAAAATCTCAAGGCTGTAAAAAACAAGGCATTAAAAACCGGGGCGTCGAAAGTGTATGTACTGGACCTGAAAGAGGAGTTTATAAAGGATTATGTATTTCCGATGATCAGGGCGAATGCTGCTTATGAAGGTGTTTATCTCATGGGAACGTCGATAGCAAGGCCGATTATAGCACAAAAGCAGATTGAGATAGCGAAAAAGGAAAATGCTGATGCAGTTGCGCATGGAGCTACAGGGAAAGGTAATGACCAGGTAAGATTTGAGCTGGCTTATTACGCGCTGAAGCCTGATATAAAAGTGATTGCTCCCTGGAGAGACTGGGAATTTGGCTCTCGGGAATCATTGATGTCTTATGCCAGAAAATATGAAATTCCTGTTACCGTTACAAAACAAAAGCCATATAGTACTGATAGTAATCTGTTCCACATTAGCTATGAAGGCGGTATACTCGAAGACCCGTGGGCTGAACCGGCTGATAATATGTTCACTATGACTGTATCTCCTGAGAAGGCGCCGCTTAAGGCACAGTACATCAATATAGGGTATAAAAATGGGGATCCTGTTAGCTTAAACGGCAAAAAGCTGTCTCCTGCCGACCTTTTAAGAAAGCTAAATACAGTTGCTGGTAAACACGGCGTGGGAAGGCTTGATATAGTTGAAAACCGGTATGTGGGCATGAAATCGAGGGGTGTATATGAAACGCCCGGTGGTACAGTATTGCATCTTGCACATAGGGCTATTGAATCCATCACACTTGACAGGGAAGTTATGCATTTGCGGGATTCACTCATTCCAAGATATTCCGAGCTTATATATTATGGATACTGGTTTGCTCCGGAAAGAGTTGCGATGCAGAGTCTTATTAACGAGACCCAGAAAGGCGTAACAGGAGATGTTAGGTTAAAACTTTATAAAGGCAATTGTATTGTTGCTGGAAGAAAGGCTCCGAAATCTCTTTACAGTCCTGAGCATGCAACATTCGAGGCAGAAGATGTTTATGACCAGAAGGATGCTGAAGGATTTATCAAGTTGAATGCCCTGAGGCTGAAAATAAACGCAAAGATAAAAGATAAAAAATAAAAAGTTCGGAAGTAAAAATTCAATTAAATAACTCCTTAATTGTGATATTTAATTTTTCATTTCTATTATGGATGATCTGCAGTTCTGGCTTGCCCTAAACTCTTTGCCTGATATCGGTCCAGTAGTTGCCCGGAATCTTCTGTCTGCATTTGGCAGTCCGGACAATATATTTCATATGACAACCGGAGAACTTATGCAGGTTGAGGGGGTTGGCGAATACAGGGCTCAGAAAATTATTTCTTTTAACTGCTGGGATGATGTTCAAAGGGAAGTTGAAAAGGCGGGAAAATTTAATGTCAGAATATTAACTCTGGACAATCCGGATTATCCCGAAGGGCTTAAACAGATTAACGATGCTCCGGTCGTTCTTTATGTAAAGGGCGATATAGGTAGCTCTGATAAATATGCGATTGCGATGGTAGGGTCGCGGAGATCGACCGATTATGGAAAGCAGGTCTCTGATCGCTTGGCGTATAAACTGGCTTCATCCGGTTTAACAATTGTGAGCGGGATGGCGATGGGTATTGACACCGCTTCTCATAAGGGCGCTCTGAAAGCAGGCGGGCGAACTATAGCTGTTCTCGGATCAGGTATTGATGTTCCGTATCCAGTTAGTAACAGGGGGCTTATGATGGCGATCGAATCATCCGGGGCTGTAATAAGTGAATTTCGGTTTGGAACTCAGCCTAATAAAGAAAACTTTCCCAGGAGAAACAGGATCATAAGTGCATTATCTCTTGGAGTTATAGTAATTGAAGCCACGCTTGACAGTGGTTCTCTGATTACAGTAGGATATGCGCTCGAACAGGGCAAAGAGGTGTTTGCTGTTCCCGGACAGATAACTTCGATGAATTCAAAGGGGACAAACAGCCTTATTAAAAAAGGTGCAAGGCTTATAGATAGCGCTGAAGAGGTTATTGATGAATTGAGCGCTCAGTTGAAAGGTTTGCTCAAAGAAGATAAACAGTCTTTGCCGGAAATGAGTAAAGATGAAAAGGAACTTTATGGCTACCTTGAGGTAGAGCCCAAGCATATAGATAAAATAACGAGAGAGATAAATATCACAACAGCCAAGGCGCTGTCTGTTTTACTTAATCTTGAACTGAAAGGGGTTGTAAGACAGACTGAAGGGAAACATTTTTCTCTTCACTTAGAGTGATAAAGGTTTATCGTGAACTGCCGATAAATAAGGCGGATAAATTATTATGGGGATTTTAAATCAGGAGCATAATTAAATGAAGTCTCTTTTAATTGTCGAATCTCCGACCAAAGTCAAAACATTAAGTAAATTTCTCGGTAATAAATTTACGATCAAGGCATCTGTAGGACATATAAAAGACCTGCCCAAGAAAGAGCTTGGTGTTGATATAGAAAATAATCTTTCCCTTAATTATGTAGTTATTGAGGGAAAGGAAAAAGTCCTCAAAGATCTTAAGAAGGCGGCCAAGTCAGCAGAAAAAGTCTATCTTGGCCCTGATCCGGACCGGGAGGGAGAGGCGATTGCATGGCATATTGCGGAAGAATTAAGCGGAACTTCAGAGAAAATCTTACGGGTTGAGTTTAATGAAATTACCGAAAAGGCTGTAAAAGAAGCAATTAATAATCCCAGAAAAATCGATATGGATCTTGTGGATGCGCAGCAGGCGAGGAGGGTATTGGACAGACTGGTCGGCTATAAGCTTTCGCCTCTTCTTTGGCGAAAGGTTCGGCGCGGTCTCAGTGCGGGCAGAGTCCAGTCTGTAGCGGTCAGGCTTGTTGTTGACAGGGAAAAAGAAATAGAGGCTTTTAAATCTGAAGAATACTGGAGCATCTCTGCAGATTTGGAAGGGAAAGAACCGCCTCTGTTTACTTCCAAGCTTTTTAGTATTGATCAAAAGAAAATCAGCATTAAAAATGAAAAACAGGCAGCAGCCATTGTAGAAGATCTTCAGGGGAAGAGTTTTGTTGTAAGAAGGGTGGAAAAAAAGATGAGGAAACGCTCTCCGGCTCCACCTTTTATTACAAGCACGATTCAACAGGAAGCATCAAGAAAACTCAAATTTACTGCAAAGAGGACCATGCGTATCGCTCAGCAGCTCTATGAAGGTATTGAACTTGGTGATGAAGGGTCGGTCGGCCTTATTACATATATGAGGACAGATTCAGTGAGGGTGACTTCAGAGGCCCAGCAGGAGGCGAGGGCGTTTGTAAGGGGAGAATTCGGGAAGGAATATCTTCCATCAAAACCCCCGGTTTACAAGAGCAAAAAATCAGCACAGGATGCCCATGAGGCGATAAGGCCTACGTCACTTCTAATACCGCCGCAATCTGTAAAGGATAAAATGACCCGTGATCAATTTAAGCTTTACAGTCTTGTCTGGAACCGTTTTATTGCCAGCCAGATGCGCCATGCAGAACTTGAGCAAACCTCTGTAGATATAGCGGCGGATAAGTACATTTTCAGGGCAACTGGTACAATTGTCCGGTTCCCCGGTTTTATGAAACTTTATATTGAAAGCGGAGATAACGGCTCTGATGAAGAGGGCCTTCTGCCACAACTGGCAGAGTCAGACGTACTGAACATAAAAGGTATCCAGCCGAGGCAGCATTTTACGCAGCCTCCTGCACGATTTTCAGAGGCAACGCTTGTCAAGGAGCTTGAAGCAAGAGGCATTGGCAGGCCGAGTACTTATGCTTCCATTTTGTCAACAATTCAAGACAGAAAATATACAGAAAAATTTGAGGGCAGGTTTAGACCTACGGAACTGGGTGTAGTTGTAAGTGATATGCTGGTTGAGCGCTTTTCTGAGCTGATGGATTATAACTTTACCGCCACTATGGAAAATAGTCTTGACAAGATAGAAGAGGGCGGTTTCAGGTGGGTTGATATTGTGATGGATTTCTATAAGCCCTTTGATGAACACCTTGAAGATGCGATGAAAAATCTCGGTAAGGTAAAACCCAAAGACATTCCTACTGATAAGACATGTCCAGAGGGACATCCAATGGTTATCAAGTGGGGAAGGTTCGGGAGATTTTTTGCATGTGAGCAATATCCCGAACACAAATACACAGAACCGCTTGAAAATGAGGGGTCAGGGACAGATGGGCAGAGTTCAGCGGCTGAAGATCAGCAGACTGATAAAACATGTGAAAAGTGCGCTTCGCCTATGGTTTTAAAAACCGGCAGGTTTGGCAGATTTCTGGCGTGTAGTAAATATCCTGATTGTAAGACAACAAAAGCCCTGTCTATAGGTATTAAATGTCCTGAAGACGGTGGAGATGTTGTCGAAAAGAGAACCAAAAAAGGAAAACTTTTTTTCAGTTGCGGCAACTATCCCAAGTGTAAATTTGCCACCTGGTATAAACCCGTTGAGAAAAGCTGCCCCCAGTGTGGAGCCGGGATCATGGTAGATAAAAGGACTAAAAAAGGCGATTTCTTAGCCTGTATAAACAAGGGATGCAAATATCAGGAAGAAATACAGGAAGCCGGGAATCCTCAGGAATCAATTCAGGTCTGAAAAATTGAATTTCAAAATCCCAGTATTTTAATTTCATCAATAGACTTTTCCATATCTTCCGGCATTGGCGCTTCAAATTGGAGAATCTCTTTGCTTGCAGGGTGTTTCAGTATCAGGCTGTGGGCATGAAGCATCTGGCGGGGAAAGCTTATTGTCTTCCTGCCTGATGTCAATGAGGTTTTTCCCCCGTAGGTCCTGTCTCCAAGTACCGGATTACCGATTGAAGCAAAATGTACTCGTATCTGGTGTGTGCGTCCGGTCAGGATTCTTGCCTTAACTAAAGAGGTTTGCCTGAATCTTTCTATTACTTCAAATTGCGTAATCGCCTCTTTACCGCTCCTAATCTTTGTTGACATTCTCTTGCGGTCAGACATTGATCTGCCGATTAATTTTTTTATCTCTCCTCTTTCGTCTTTCAGGTTCCCGTAGATGAGGACAAGGTAGTACTTCTCGATCTCCCGTTCCCTGAACTGATCAACGAGATCATAGTGCGCCTTATTGTTTTTTGCAACAACAATCAATCCTGAAGTATCTTTATCAAGGCGGTGCACCACTCCCGGCCTCAAAGGAGCGCCTACCGGAGAAAGCGTGTCGCAACTGAAGGCTAAGGCGTTCATAAGTGTACCGTGTCTGTTGCCCACTGCAGGATAAACAACCATGTATGGTGGTTTATTTACTACAATAATGTGATCATCTTCTTTGATAATATCTATTGGGATATTTTCGGGAATCAGTATTTCACGGGGTTTATCAGGAATGGATATTTCTATTCGGTCATTTATTTTTACTTTATAGCGTGCTTTTTCGATGTTTCTGTTCACCGAAACCATACCAAGTCTTATGAGTCTCTGTATATATGATCGTGTAAAACTGCTCTGTAAAGACAAAAAAGTATCAAGTCTGTCAATCTCAGTTTCAGTTTTGACTGTATAAATGATTTTTCTCATATGTCTGACTAATGTGTCATTCAAAGTATAGTATACTAGGGCATGTCTGAAAATAAATCATCATTTATCATGAAGTTACAGGTGCTTTCCGTACCGTTTCTTACACTTGGATCGTTTTTAATACTGTATGCTTTCCGTTATGCTGATGATAACAGATTAACAAGCTGGCAATGGGTATTTGCAGATGTAGACATGGTATGGTTTATTCCTATACTTATTCTTGGGCTGACTATTGCATATGCGATTTCATTAGTCTCGTATGAGAAATTCAGGCCTCCTCTGACGCTCTTTTTCTCCTCATTTCTTGCTGCCTCGATATTTTGGGGAGCACCGGAGGTTATAGTTGATGTATCAAGATATTTCACCCAGGCGAAGCATCTTGAATTGTACGGAATTAAGTATTTTCTGTCTGAGTGGGGTTCGGGTATTAACGCATGGACCGATTTACCGCTTGTGCCTTTTTTCTATGGGCTAATATTTAAATATCTGGGTGAATCAAGAACCTTTATTCAGATATTTTCGACAAGTCTGTTTTCATTAACGGTTGTGTTAACCTACTTGACAGGCAAGGAACTCTGGAGAGAGGAAATAGGATTTTTTGCTGGAGCAATGCTTCTCGGAATTCCTTACATTTTTTCTCAGACTCCCATGATGCTTGTAGATATACCTACTATGTTTTTTTTAGCGCTCTCGATTTTTACATTTATCATGGCCTTAAAAAAAGGAGGGATATGGAACGCGATTGCATCTTTATCAATATTCTGTGCGGTTTTTTCGAAATATTCTGCATGGCTGATGCTGTCAGTTTTAGGAATTATCTTCTTGATTTACCTTATTCAAGGGTCAAAGGACAGCGGCAGGTCAGAAGATATAAATGCCTTCGGGCAGATGGACATATATGATGTGACACGAAAAAGCATTATTGTAAATGGAGTGTTTGTGGCTCTTATGAGCGGCATTCTTATAAGCATAATAGTGTTTTTTAAGTACGATATTATGCAGAGTCAGATTAATTTTTTACAGGAGTATCAGAAACCAGGATTAAGCAGATGGGGAGAGAGCTTCGTCTCCACATTTTTTTACCAGATTCACCCTTTTATTTCGATTGCAGCAGTATATGCCATTGTGGCAGCTATAAAGAAGAAGGATTTAAAGTTTCTTATAATCGGGTGGCTTATATTACTCATAGTTGTTCTTCAGATCAGGAGGTCCCGTTATGTTCTGGTAACATTTCCGATGCTCACATTAATGGCTTCATACGGAATAGGACAGATGAAATCTTTAGGAGTTAAGAGGGGTTTGGTTTCCTGTATCGCGATATCTTCCATTGTTGTTGCTGTTTTTGCATATATACCATTTTTACAGTCTATAAGCACGGTAAATCTCAAAAATGCAGGCAGGTTGCTGAATTCCCTTAAGATAGAAAAAGTGGAAGTCTTTACTGTGCCTTCAGGGAAACCTGTTGTTAATCCCGCAGTCTCGGTGCCTATACTCGATCTTTTTACAGATAAAGATATTGTTTATTATCATAATGCGAACTTTACTGTTCCTTTTGAAAAGATAAAGGAATCCCCTTTAAGGTTTACATGGGAATACAGCAATCCTGCATATTATTCGGGTGGTTATAGCAGCGTGACTAATAGTTCAGCTGTGGTAGTTATTGCAAATATGAATATTAGAGAATTCCCTGACTCAATAAAAAAGAAAATCGCAGGATACAAATTGGCAAAGGTTTTTGGAGTGTCTACAGGTCGATTCCATTATAGCCCTGCTGTGAGGATATATTTACCTTAATGCCTATTTTCCCATATTTCATATAAATACGGAATATCGACAGATCAAAAGTTCAAGTTATCTGTCAAATAACCGATAATAATATTGATTATCTTACATAAGGCTTGTTCGGTCAGTATCGAACAAGAAATTGATCAATACAGGAGCATGTTTAATAAATGTGATGTCTCATGATAAATGTTGCTGAGCATAAAGTGGCAGTAAATGATGAAATGGATATTGCCAGGAATGCGGTCGCAGCTATTCTGAAAGCTAAAAAAGTTCTGAAATTATATCCCAGCAGTAATCCCATCTATATAAAAAATCTTGATAATGCTTATAGCCAGTTTAAGGAATATTTTCATTATAATGATGAGCTGACTCTTAAATTTAGCAAAAATGATATTTTCTACAATTCTGAATCGATATATAACAATACAGAGAAGAACGATAACCTGGCCCTTTTATTCTTCAAAGACGGCCTGAGGGAAATAACATTCAGCAAAGATGTGCCACGCGATGAAATCGAGGATTTTATACATATCATTTCTCTTGATTTTGATAGAGATAATATCGAGGATGACATTGTAACTTTATTGTGGCAAAAGGATTTTCAGCATATTAAATATATTGCTGAAGATATTTTTCTTATCGAGGATGAGTCTCATGATTCAACTGTGATAAATGAAGAGACTAAAGATACAACTGACAATGCAGATATCATGAAAGCTTATGAAGATTCCACCGAAGACGATAAAATCCCGTCATCTGTTCCTATTATGCCTTTAACAACAGACGACTTTAAACAGTTTCTTGGATATCTCAAAAGGGACAGCGAGGCAAAAAACTCGAAATTCTTAAACATGGTTTTTGAAATATCTAATGACGTAGAACGTATAGTGGAACATGATGACATCGTATATATTTTTATGAAGACCTTTGAATATTTAATCAAGGAAAAGGAATTCAAATTAATGGCAAACGCTCTTCATCAGATTAAAGCGAGCATCGGTGACAGCAATACTGATCCGGAAATGAGGAAACATGCGATCAAGATACTCTTATTTGTAAGCGGTAAAAAAGTTGTTGATATTGTAGGGGATATCCTCGACAGGGAGGAGAAAATAGAAAAAAGTGATTTTCAGGAATTCGTTTCTCTATTAGACCAGAATGCAATTGCTCCATTTGTAAATCTTCTTAGTGAATTAGAAAGCGTTCATGCGAGAAAAATGGTTGTAGATTCTTTAGTTTGCCTGGGCCCCAAGGACGTGTCATCGCTGTTAAAGGGACTGAAACATCCAGAGTGGCATGTTGTGAGGAACATAATATTCATTTTAAGAGAGATCGGTGATGCGACCGCAATTGAACATATTAAGATGTCAGTAAAACATGAGGATGCCAGGGTTAGGAAGGAAGCTGTCAGAACTCTTGGTGAATTGGGCAGGGAAAATGCATTACCTATGATTAGCGAATGCCTGGATGATGAAGATATTAGAGTAAGAAAAGCCTCTTTGACAGCTATCGGGAACATGTCAACCGATCAGGCCAGGAAAATTATTATTGAGCAGATATTAAAATCTTCCTTTGCCGGGAATGAACTGGATGAAAAGAAGGAGTATTTCAGGGTTCTGGCACAGTGGAATGACAAAAGTGTTTATGACTTTTGTATCAAGACAATAACAAAAAAATCATTCTGGAACAGTGCAAAACATTATGAGATTAAGGCCTGTGCTGCTTACTGCCTTGGTCTTATTGGTAATAGGGATGCGTTACCGATCTTGAATATATTCAAAACATCCCGCAGCAGGTTGCTGAGTAATTTATCTAATCAGGCAATCAGGAGGATCGAAAGTAGTGGATAGTGGCGTTATTGATATTCAAACTTCAGCGGCTAATATAATAAATCAGATAGCTATCGCCCTCAGGACAGGGCGCATTCATAGTACAGATAATATTGCCTTTACGGATATTGCAGATAAACTGGTAGTTTTAATAAACGAACAGATCACGCAAGGTAATAACATTGTCCTGCAGCTAAGAGGAGACTTTTTTTATTTCGAAGATCAACGAGTGCGCTACTCCCCGAAGCATCTGTTGAATTTTGATTATCTTTCTGAAGAATTCAAGAAAATCGAACTTGGCACAGTCATAATAAAGCAAAAATTAAGTGTGGAAGAGATTAAGATTTTCGTTAATTCATTCATCGAAACCAATTTTCAGCATGAATCGTTTGAAGATTTCAACGAAAAGATATCCAGCATCTCTAATATAGAATTGCAAAAGCTTGCCGAAATTGGCATTGAAGGTAAGTCAGATGTCAGGCGATCAGTGAGAAAGACTTATTTTAACGCCGTCTTTTATGTCAAAGGTGTAATCAATAAAGTCAAAGCAGGTGAAGAGGTTAATATTAAAAAAGCCAAAAGAGTTATTACTTCTATCGTTAACACTATTATCGATCACGAACAGATCCTGCTTGGTATGACAACTATAAAGGACCATGATGAATACACTTATTTTCACTGCGCAAATGTAAGCATACTTTCTGTATCGCTGGGACAACATTTAGGATTAAACCGAAAAATGCTGATTGACCTTGGCATAGCGTCTCTCTTTCATGATATAGGCAAGACTGATGTGCCTAATAAAATACTTAATAAGCCAACCGAGTTGATAGATTCTGAATGGAGAATTATGCGGAAACATCCGACATGGGGAGTAAAATCGTTACTGAAGTTGAGGGATATTGATGAGCTAACAATTCGAGCCGCATTTGCTGCGTTTGAGCATCATATGAATTCAAATAACTCAGGATACCCCAGATTAAAAACTCCTGCTGAAATGGATTTGTTCAGTAAAATAGTGACTATTGCTGATCGGTATGATGCAATGACATCTGCCAGGGTATATACGAAGACTCCTTTGACAGCAGAAAAGGCGTTAAGTATTTTGATGGAGAAAGCAGGGAAAGAAATCGATTATTTGATTTATAAATATTTTGTAAATATGATGGGCATATATCCAATAGGGTCACTTGTTAAACTTGATACCAACGAACTTGGCCTGGTCTTTGAAAATAATCAGCAATCTTTATCGAGACCACGTGTAATGTTGATTACTGATTCTAAAGGGAATTTAATTGAAGGATCTGTTATTGATCTTACTGAGATGAATGATGAAAACAAGTATGCCAGAACCGTTACCAAAATAATGGATCCCAAAAAATATGGCATTAATATCGCCGAATACCTCTTGTAATAACTGCTTAAAAATCTTTATATCAATGACATGAACTGCAGGTGGATTTACTGCAGGTGCTGCAGCCCGCCCCCCCGGAAGTAACCGGTTTTTCAACCCCGCTCATCCCAAATAAAGAAAACTTTTTTCTAATATTAATCGAGTTGCACTCAGGACATGAGACTTCAGGGTTTGCACCCGAAACGAGTTTCTCAAAATCCATATTGCATTTATTACATTTGTATTCATAAATAGGCACAACATTAATATAAAAAAGAAATGATTAAAAAATCAAAAAAGAGAAAAATCCTGTAATTAATTGAAATCTTTTACTGTTTGTTTTTTATTCTGATAGTGCATCGCTTCTGCTATAACTTCAACAATGTGCATTACTCTGACTTTTGAATTGTACTCTTTTTTTGTGGCTTCAATCTGCATAATACATCCAGGACATGATGTGACAACTGTGTCAGCCGAAGTATTCCGGATATTCTCGAATTTTTTGTGACTGATCGCTTTTGAAATCTTTCTAAAGTGCAAACTGAAAAGCCCGGCAAAACCGCAGCATTCATCAGCATGCTGCATCTCTACTAAATCAATGCCATTGATGCCTTTGAGAATCTCTCTCGGCTCATTCCTTATACCTAATCCATGACTGAGATGACAGGGGTCATGGTAGGTCATAACTCGGGGTTCGATTTCAAGGTTACTTAAAATATTATTTTTCAGAATAAATTCATTGATATCAATTATGTTTGAGATAGTGCTGCCTGTAAGGACAGGATATTGTTCCTTTATTACCATCGTACATGTTGGGCACATACTGATTATAACCTCAGCACGCACTTTGCTGAAATGTTCTATATTTTTTTCGGCCAGTATGGCAGGCTCTTTTTCAAGCCCCATTGATCTTAACGGGGTACCGCAACATAACTCACCCTTGAACACAACTACTTCATATCCTTTTGAGAGCAATATGTTTGACAATGTGTTTCCAAGCTCAGGATAAAAATAATTAACATTGCAGCCTGCAAATATCGCAACTCTCCCGATTTTTTTTATGTTCTTGTATACCTGGACACTATTTTTAAAAGGTTTTGATGTGATATCAGGAATATAACGGAGCCTACCGACTTTCTGAACAGGCCGATAAAACAGCTTTTGCATTATTCTTAAAACCGAAAATGCCATATCAGGTTTTGACATGCAGGATCTTAAAACTTTTCTTAGAAAACGCCCTTTACCGAATGAATATTTTAAGATCGAGCGGCCTTCATAAATCATTTCCGGTATATTGATACCTGTCGGGCATATGCCCTTGCAAGCTCCGCAGAGCATACAACTATAAATCATTTCAGCAAGCTTTCTTGTTGGGGTAAGTCGATCTTCAGATAGTTCTCCAAGAATCGCAACTCTGCCTCTTGCGCCCATTGTCTCGTTAAGTGTGGTTAGATAGGTTGGGCACAGTGTCTTGCAGGCCCCGCAGCGGACACATTTTGATAGCAGGTTATGGTAGTCTGTGGTGTTCATTCTGGTATTGCCGCATTATTTATCTGTTTTTTTTTCAAGATATTCATTGGAACTTCCGGTTCTAAAGCCCTGGAGGTCAATGGTGATATATTGAAATCCCAGTGATTTTAAATAATTTACTATCTCCATTCTTGAAGTATCGTTCATGATTATCGGGAAATCTCTGACATGCACTTCAATCCTTGCTAATCCTGCATGGCTTCTGACTCTGAATTCTTTAATACCTAATGCTCTAATGAATGTTTCGGCTTTATGCACCCTACCCAAAGATTCAGCTGTGATTTTTTGTCCATACGGAAAGCGGGAAGCGAGACAGGGAGTAGCAGGCTTGTTCCAGGTTGCTAATCCCAAAGTCTTTGATAGAATCCTGATATCATTCTTTGTAAGACCTGTATCACGGAGTGGACTTTGCACTCCCTCTTCTTTTGCTGCCAGGCTTCCCGGCCTCCAGTCTTCATTATCATCAGTATTTGTGCCGTCGAGAATATAGGGATATTTTTCTCTTGCTGCCATATCTTTCAGTTTACTGAAAAGTTCTTTTTTGCAATAATAGCACCTGTCCGGTGAATTAGCTGTATAATTGTCATTATTTATTTCATCAGTATCTATAGTCATATGTTTTATACCCATTGATGAAGTCATTTCTTTTGTGAAAGATAGTTCTTCCTCCGGCAGGCTGTCCGAAATTCCGGTAACCGCAAGTATATCTTGAAGGTTAGCAACCGAAGCGGCCTTTAAAAGAAATGTGCTGTCTACTCCGCCTGAAAAGGCGATAATTACACGGTCCATTTCTTTCAGCATTACTAAAAGTTTGTTGTATTTGGTTTCTATCGACATAAGGTATTAATCAGGATGCTGTATAGCAAATGAAATAATCCGGACAGTAAATCATGTATTAAAAATTACGAGATTATAATGTTGCTACTTCGAAGTACTCCTGATGAAAGGTTTGATCAGCTTTAACTATAATCTTAAATCCATTTTCTTTTTCTATTGCTTCAATCCCTTCCCTTTCATCCTCGTACAGAAAGTTTGCGACACTGGAATGGGCTGACAGCATTATTTTGCAATTTTTCTGTGTAGAAGCGATTTTCCTGAGCTCCATCAAAATTTCATAGGCAACTGTCATAGGCGATTTGATGAATCCTTTACCATCACAGTAAGAACAGGACTCACATAAAACTTTTTCAAGGCTTTCTCTTACCCTTTTCCTTGTCATTTGAATAAGACCCAATTCTGATACCTCAAGAATTGTGCACTTTGCCCGGTCTTTATTCATTTCCTCCTGGAAAACTGAAAACAGCTTATGCCTGTTTTCCTCTTTTTCCATATCTATAAAGTCAATTACAATGATACCCCCTAGGTTTCTCAGTCGTATTTGATAAGCAATTTCTTTGAGGGCCTCCATATTTGTTTTAAATATTGTATCTTCAAGTGAAGCCTTGCCAACGTATTTCCCTGTGTTGACATCTATTGATGTCAGGGCCTCTGTCTGGTCAATTACTATGTATCCTCCGGACTTAAGCCATACACGCTTTCCAAGAGCTTTTGGAATTTCAAGCTCAATACCATAAGCGTCAAAAATAGGCTCAGCGCTTTCATGTAAAGAAATTTTTGATATGAGATTAGAAAAATAGGTGTTAACAAACTCTTTGAGTTTGTTGTATTCTTCCACTGAATCAATAATCAGCGTGTCTATGTCATGACTGAGGAGATCCCGGATACTCCTTAATGTAATATTCAGATCGCTATAAAGCACATGGGGTGCTTGGACTCTTTCCTTTTTCTTCTCGATATTATTCCAGAGAAGCATAAGATACTCTATATCACTCTTCAGATCATCTTCAGTACAGCCCTCGCTTGCGGTTCTTATAATAAAACCGAAATTTTGGGGCTTTAATGCGGTAACCAGATATTTGAGTCTCGTTCTTTCGTCTTCATCGAGGATCTTTCTTGATACACCGATATGCTCTACACCCGGCATTAAAACAAGGTATCTTCCTGGCAATGTTATATAAGAAGTAACACGCGCACCTTTTGTGCCTATTGAGTCTTTGGAAACCTGTACAAAGACTTCCTCTCCTTCCTGCAAGAGGTCTTCGATCGGAAGGTTAATAGGAACTGTCTCGTCCAGGTCTTCGCCAAATATAGAATAGTCCAATCCTGAAAGAACATCAGCAGCATGAAGAAAGGCAGCCTTTTCGAGTCCGATATCTACAAATGCAGACTGCATCCCGGGCAAGATTTTCACAACTTTCCCTTTGTAGACATTGCCAACGAGGCTGGCATCTCTTGTTCTTTCGATATACAGTTCGGATAGCTGGGCATTATTGTCGAGCAACGCTACCCGTGTTTGTTCAGGGGTCATGTTAATAATAATCTTTCCGCCCATAAACTATTACCCTTTATATGCCTTTAATTGATCACACCTATTATAACCATAAAGCCCTATTCTTTTTATCTGCAAAGACTGAAGATCCTGATGACTTTTTTGTAACATTTCGGCCAATATCTCGAAAAGCCTGACCTTTATATTATCTGTATCTGAAAGAGTCAAAAAGAGCTTATCGCCGATTATTACTGCTTTTTTTACCATTGGCCTAATATTTACACTCTTACCGTTCCTGAGAACCTCGTGGTATTTAGAATTAAGTAACGAATTTATTTTCTTATCGTCTCCTCTGTCAATGACTATTTCGTACTCATAAGTTGAGATCAGATTATTCAATGCCTTCTCATTTGAATGTATCAAGGTCGCACATAACGCCTTGATGCCGGCAGGGAAAACAGAGTTTAACTTATTTAGGGTTTCGGATGAATTCTTGAAATCAATTATCTCCATATCAAAATACTCGCTAATGCCTTCAACACCCACTGCCAGTGCGGGGCCAAATGAAACTTTTGGATGAGGATGAAATCCTGTCGAATATGCAAGCGGGATACCGGCTCTTCTCATCGCCCTAAGGATTGATGTCATAAGTTCCTGGTGAGAAAGATAACGCATATTGCCTGTTTTAGAGAACTTGACGCGCAGTTTAACAGGTGACGGCTTAGACATTGATTGACAATTATCTGATGAAACTTCCCCGATCCGCAGCCCTTGTTTGCTTTTTTTTACATCTTTGCATTCAAGCCCACAGGCATGGCATATGCTTTGACAGTCTGAGGTCACTTCCTGCTGCAATGCCCTATGGTATTCCTGTATAAGGAATTTTTTATTAATTCCTGTATCGATAAAATCCCAGGGTAGTTCTGCTGTCGGGTCATAACAGCGGGCTGCATATTCATAAAGGTTGATTCCTGACTTTTCTGCAGCAGCAAGCCAGTTGTCATAATTGAAATGCTCTGTCCATCCGTCAAATCGGGATCCGAGTTTCCATGCATTTTCAAGCAACACGGATATCTCTTTATCAGCCCTTGAAAATACAGCTTCTAAGAGGCTGTGTTCTACATGCTGCCCTTTAAAATTAATGCCCTTTTTCCTGAATTCCCTCTTGATGTAGTCCTGCTTCTCCCGGAGTTCTGCAGACGGGTTCTGACCACCCCATTGAAAAGGGGTGTGAGGCTTTGGAACAAATGCGGATATTCCTACATTTATGTTAACTTTGTGACCTGTAATTTTCCTGCCTTTCTTTAGCGCCCTGACCGCCATCTCAATAAGGCCGTCAATATCTGTTTTTGTTTCGGTGGGAAGCCCAATCATAAAGTAAAGCTTTACGTTCCTCCAACCCGCTTTAAAAAGTTTTTCCAGGGTTTCATCATATTCTTCATCTGTAAAGTCTTTATTGATAGTGTCACGCAATCTTTTTGTGCCTGCTTCCGGAGCTATGGTAAAACCGGTTTTTCGTACACTTTTAATTTCTTTTAGGACATCGCTGCTAATTGAGCCAACTCTCAAAGACGGAAGGGATACAGAAATAGGTGAACTCTGACATGAATTGTTAAAATTTCTGATAAGAGAAAGTAAATTACTATAATCCCCGGTGCTCAGAGATGTGAAAGAAATTTCCTCATATCCGGTATTCGTGATAGATTTTTGAGCAAGAGAGAGAATATTTTCAGGAGACCTCTCTCTTGCAGGCCTGTAGGTCATACCTGCCTGGCAGAACCGGCAACCTCTTGAACAGCCTCTTGATATCTCTATTGCTGCGCGGTCATGAACAATAGAGGCATAAGGCAAAAGAGGTGTATCAGGATAGGGTGCATTATCAAGGTTTTTGATAATCCTTCTTTTGATAGTGATTTTGTTAATGTCGTGAATGGAGGGAACAAAGACGCCCTCAATATTTGATATCGCAATTAATGTATCTCTCTTGTTCCTGAACCCTGACCCATGACCCTTGATGCCTGAATAAACTTCCAGGATCTCTTTAATAACTTCCTCGCCATCGCCTATTACAAATGCGTCAATAAAAGAAACCAGCGGAAGAGGGTTTACCGTGCATGGCCCACCAGCAATAATCAGGGGGAAATCATTCCCCCTGTTGTCTGATCGGACAGGAATACTGCCCAGGTCCAGCATATTTAGAATATTTGTATATGAGAGTTCATACTGAAGAGTGAAACCTATAATGTCGAAATCTCTTAATGGTCTCTGGTATTCGAGTGAAGTCAGGACAAAGTTGTTATGTCTGAGGGATGATTCGTAATCTATCCAGGGTGCGTAGACTCTTTCAGCCGAGGCATCAGGCATATGATTAATTATTGAATACAGGATCTTTAGTCCTATATGAGACATACCGATTTCATAACTGTCTGGAAAACAGAGAGCTACTTTTACGTTGGCCTCTTTCCTGACAATATTGATTTCATTGCCGATGTATCTGCTCGGTTTCTTGAACATTGAGTAATTCATGAGCGATTTTAATTATTTCACACAGAATTATGAAAAGCAATTTAAGCTTAGCCCATATTATTCACCCGGCTTTGAATCAGGATATTTATGAACAAGTTAGATAAAGAATTCTGCAAATTATGTATAATTATTAATATATCTACTCTGGAGGTGCTGTTATGGAAGATAAAATTTTGATTTACGGCAAGGCCGGTTGACCTTATACAGATAAAGCCCGGTCGGACTATGCAGATAATTCAATATATTACAATGTAAAAGA
>CAYPIT010000003.1:0-24108 GCA_964410825.1 uncultured Nitrospiraceae bacterium | reverse complement strand
AACCAAAAATTCTTATAGGGGCAATTAAGCGCGGTGATAAAATTATTATTCCTTCCGGAAATGACACACTGAAAAAGAATGACATAATCTTTTTACCTGTACAAAGAGAAAACATCAATCTTGTCTGCAGCAGTATAGGTGGTGTCACAATGCCTGTTAAAAGGATCATGATAGCGGGTGGAGGAAGAATAGGGTTTTATGTTGCAAAAACAATGGAGGAACGCAATATTAATGTGAAAATAATAGAAATAGACTCTGAAAGATGTAAATTTTTATTAAAGTCACTTAAGGAAAGCGTGATACTTCATGGGGACAGTTCTGACCAGAAACTGCTTGAAGAAGAAAATATTAATGATATGGATGTATTTGCAGCGATCTCAAATAATGACGAACTTAATATAATGGCATCCCTTCTTGCCAAGAGCCTTGGAGTAAAAAAAGTTATAACTATCGTTAATAAGACTGATTATTTGCCGTTAGCTAACAATCTTGGTATTGAATCGGTCCTGAGTCCACGTTTGATTACGGCCGGCACAATATTGAAATATGTAAGAGGTGGAAATATTTTGTCTCTTACCACTGTTGCTGAAGGGCAGGCTGAGATCATGGAGGCTGTGGCTAAAGAAGGTTCGATACTTATAGGTAAGACACTGCGAGAGGTTGAGCTTCCCAAGAAGACATTGATAGGTGCTATTATCAGGAATGAAAAAGTAATCATTCCTTCAGGTAATGATAAGATTGCCGGCAATGACAAGCTGATCATCTTTACACTTCAGGAATCGATTAAACAGGTAGAAAAACTTCTCCGATGAATATAGCCGTTGTATTCAACCTTGTTGGAGTAGTGATTTTATTTTCCTCATTATTCATGATAGTCCCTGTTCTTACCGCTTTTTATTACGGGGGACAGGATTTGTCAGCGTTAATGATTTCCTTTTTAATAACATTCCTTGGAGGACTGCTTTTATATTTCCTTACAAAGAGCCAGAAGAAAATGGAATTAAAGCACAGGGATGGTTTTGCTGTCGTAACGTTTGCCTGGCTTGCTATGTCAATGTTCGGGGCGCTTCCTTATATAATCTCCGGTGTTTCTCTCTCTTTTACAGATGCATATTTTGAGTCGATGGCCGGTTTCACAACAACGGGCGCCTCAGTATTTAGCAATCTTGAGGAGTTCCCAAAAGGGATTCTTCTGTGGAGGAGTTTGACTCAATGGATGGGTGGCATGGGGATTATAGTTTTTTCACTTGCGATCCTTCCGATGCTTGGCGCTGGTGGTATGCAGCTCTTTAAAGCAGAGGTGCCCGATATTGGTGTTGAAAAATTAAAACCGAGAATAATCGATATGGCAAAATCGCTCTGGTATATATATGCCGGACTTACGGCGGCTCTCGCTCTTCTATTATTAATTTCCGGCATGGATTTGTTCGATGCTGTATGTCATTCATTTACAACTATGGCTACAGGCGGATTTTCAACTAAAAGCGCAAGCATCGCACATTTCAGGGACAGTTATGCGGATGTAATAATAACTTTTTTCATGTTTTTGGCAGGCATTAATTTTTCTCTTCATTTTTATGCATTAAGGGGAAATTTTTCCAGGTTTACAAAAAGCAGCGAATTTAAATTTTATTGCTCTGTTGTTTTCATTTCTATTGCTATACTGACCTTCAGTACTTTTCTTGCTGAATATTCTTCTTTTACAGAGGCCCTGCGTTTTTCCGCTTTTCAGGTTGTGTCGATTGTGACAACTACAGGTTATGCAACTGCTGACTATGAAATGTGGCCAGTATTATCACAGGCATTGTTAATATTTCTGATGTTTTTTGGTGGAATGGTAGGCTCAACGGGTGGGGGCATGAAACAGGTCAGGATTCTCTTAATGCTAAAACAGGCTTATCGTGAAATATATCATTTAATCCATCCCCATGCTGTGTCAGCATTAAAGTTAGATAACAGGAACATACCAAAAGAAACTCTGGGAGGCATCTGGGGTTTCCTATTTTTGTTTATTTTAATAGCGGTAATCGCAACACTGTGTCTGTCTGCTTCCGGAGTTGATCTGGTAACTTCCGCAAGCGCGGTCATTTCTGCATTGTCAAATGTGGGCCCGGCCCTGGGGGAGGTTGGGCCAGCAGATAACTATGCAATAATTCCTACATCAGGAAAATGGGTTCTTATGCTTTGCATGTTAGTCGGTCGGCTTGAAATATATACGGTAATCCTGTTGTTTGTGCCGATATTCTGGCAGAAGTGATCTGTTTTAAACTGAGTAAAATAGAGCTGTAATAATGGAAGAGGCTTAAAATATATATAATTTTAAAAAAATGTGATAGAATGCCTTGACAAGACAGTTAGATATTTGATTTATTTAGGTATGAAGAATTTTATAAGAATTATGAATTTAACCATGAGTTCATGGTCGATGTCACATGTAAATTAAAGAAATTTTCATTTTTTGCCGAGAAACACTATATAGGAATAGGTTATGCATATTAATACTGACAACTGGTGAGAGAGGTAAATTGCCAAGATTACATATAATCTTTAATGGCTATCATGATGCTTGTGATAAGTATCTTAAAATAGCCTTTTTTTGTGAGCATACGCGGAGATTATTTAAAAATGTTATTTGATAAAAAAGACATAGTCGGACTTGATATTGGTTCAAAGCATATCAAGGCAATTCATTTAAAAGATAACAAAGGTAGTTATAGGCTGGAGCATCTCGGTATCATCTCACTTCAACCTGAACTTATTGTGGATGGCTCGATTCTTGACTCTTCACGTGTTGTTGAGGCCATAAAAGAGCTTATTTCCAATTCTGATATAAAGACTAAAGACATCACTCTCTCTGTATCAGGTCATTCCTCTGTAATCATAAAAAGAGTGTCAATGCCTCAGATGTCGGAAGATGAACTGGATGAGTCTATCCGGTTTGAGGCAGAACAATATATCCCTTTTGATATAGAAGATGTGAATCTTGATTTTCAGATTCTCGGTCCTGCGGAAGAAGACAATATGATGGATGTTATCATCGTTGCTGTGAAAAAAGACAAAATAAATGAATACGTATCTGTTGTTAAAGAGGCGGGCCTGAACCCGGTAATAGTAGACGTTGATGCATTTGCGCTTGAAAATATGTATGAGCTGAATTACGAAATCAGGGAAGAGGAAAATATCGCTCTTGTGAATATCGGAGCCAGTATGATTAACATTAACATACTGAAAGGAGGGCATTCCGTTTTCACAAGGGACAGTTCAGTCGGCGGAAATCTTCTTACCGAGGCCTTACAAAAAGAGTTTACGATTTCATATGCAAACGCCGAAAAACTGAAAGAAGGAGAGGCTGTTGAAGGAATCTCCCCGGAGGATGTAACCAACGTTCTAAGTTCTGCTTCAGAAAACATCATTACAGAAATCTCAAGGTCTTTTGATTACTTCAGAGACACAACAAACTATGAAAATATTGATGAAATAATCCTGAGCGGAGGCGTAGTTCTAACCAGTGGTTTTGTCAAATTACTTTCAGAGAGGTCAGGAATAACCGTTAATGTGGTGAAATCGTTTAAAGATATTGAAGTTCCTGAAATGTTTGATCAGGACTACATAAATAAAATTGAACCGCTTGTCGCAGTAGTTATAGGCCTGGCTTTAAGGAAGGTGGGGGACTGATGGTCAGGATTAATCTGCTACCTTCTGGGAAGAAAAAGGCGGTGATAGTGCCTCCTTCCATTATTTATGGAGTTATCGCTTTTGTTATCTTGATTATCATAACGGTGACGATCACATTTTTCCTGAATAAACGTATAGCAGGAATGGAGACAGAAATTGCTATACAGGAACAGAACCTGAATAATTTAAAGTCAAAATTAACTGAAGTTAGAAATTATGAAAATGACAATCAGGAGTTCAGGAATAAAACAAATATCATTGAACAGTTAAAAAAGAATCAGATCGTACCTTTAAGGCTTCTTGATGAAGTCAGTGAAATGTTACCTAAAGGGGTATGGCTTACTGAATTGGCTGATAAAGGAAGCATAGTAAGTATTCAGGGCTATGCTCACACTAACTATGATCTTGTCACTTATGTTCAAAATCTGAAGGGCTCAAAGTACCTTGAAAACGTTTCATTAATAGAGTCAAGGCAGACGGACGTAGAAAAATTTTCTATTTATAAGTTCAAATTAACATTTAAGGTCAAGGTGTAGCGGTATATGGATATTAATATTCACAAGATAAATAAAATCAAGAATCTTCCATTTCATTTCCAGGGCCTAATTGTTGCATTGCCGTCTGTGATTCTTATCTTGCTTTTCGTTTTTTTGATCTTCATGCCAAAGAGTAATGAAGCCGAAATTCTCAATTCAAAAATCATAAAATTAAATAAAGAAATTGTCAGCAGTGAATCAAAAATTAAAAGACTTGATGCCTTAATTATCGAAAATTCTTCCCTTAAAAGAAAACTTGCGAGATTACAAGAGCAACTGCCGGAAGAAAAAGAGGTATCCGGACTTTTGAAGCAAATTTCTGAGCTGGGTCTCAAATCGGGACTTGAAATACTCCTCTGGAAACCCCAGGCGAGAAAGACTGACCCGCAGGGACTCTATGTCGAAATTCCGGTAAATGTTGAAGTGCTTACCGCATATCATGAACTTGGAGTCTTTTACAGCCATATCAGCCGCTTGCCACGTCTCGTAAACATATCTGACATTAAAATGAAAGTCGATAAACTGGCTGCCGGTCGTGTTAACGCTGTATTTACAGCCCGTACATTTGCGTCTGTGAAACCGGAAGATATAGCCCGGCAACAGGGGGCAAAATAAATAAATGATAGATATTAAATTGGCAGGCAACAGAATGACAATTGGCAAAATCTTTATTGCTGCGTTAATTATGGGCATGTTTCCTTTCTATGGATGCAGTGATAATCCACCCTTACCTCCGGCAGGCAAGGCAACATCAGACCTAACAAAGGGGGTTGCGGGTGAACCGGTTGTTTCCAAAAGCGAAACCGTAATGGATGAAACCACTGCACAGGCAGGATACATATATGACCGAAGGAACAGAAGGGATCCATTTTCACCACTTATCTCTCCTGTCCGAAAGCTTAAGGAAAAGGACGCATCAAAACTTGGTACTCTTGAAGGTTATGATTTAGGTGAATTCAGGCTGTCTGCTATTGCGAATAGAGGGAATCAGTATTTTGCGCTTCTTATAACGCCTGATAACAGGTCATTTACAGTAAATAAAGGAACTATAATCGGACTTAACAGGGGTAAAATCAAAAAAATCTCCAGTAATGAGGTTGTATTAGTGGAGCGTACCAAGAATTATAAAGGTGAATTAAAACCCAGGGAAATAATTTTAGAGTTTCATAAAGGAGAGACAAACTAATGACTATTAAAAGACTTTTTATTTTTTTAACAGTTTTCTTATTATGCGGGATTCCCGTACTTGACTCTCAATCAGCTAACCAAACCTCACTGGTAGTCTCAAATGAACGCTCTGAAATTACAGGTATTGATGTATATGATGTTGAAGGTACAACGGAAATCGAAATACGGAGCACCGCCCCGTTCACGTATACTATTTATAAACAGGCAGATCCATACCATGTAATAGTTGATTTACAGGGTACGGACTTTGGAATGTTTCGGGAAAAGATGGAAATAGATAAGGCAGGTGTTCTGGAAATAATGCCTGTGAGTGATGATACGAAACCGGATATTACAAGGTTTGAGATAGCACTTACGGTTCCGGCTGATATTGAGCCTGTATATAAAGACAATGCTCTTATTCTTGCCTTTGATAATCCCGAAGTCGGAGAAGAAGAAACTGTAGAGCCTGAAACTCAGGAACAACACGGGCAACAGATAATAGAAGAAGAAAATATTCCGGAGGCTGTCGATGAAGAGCCTCTTATTGAGCAGAAATATGTGGGAGAAAAAATATCTATTGATTTCCAGGATGCAGAACTTACACATGTTTTCAGACTTATTGCTGATATAAGCGGATACAATATTATTGTTAGCCCGGAAGTTAAGGGAAAGTTTTCTATGAGACTTATCGATGTTCCCTGGGATCAGGCGCTTCATGTAATACTCAGGAACTATAGTTTGTCTAAGACATTAGAAGGAAATATTATCAGGATAGCTCCAACTTCCGTGCTTGCAAAGGAAGAGGAAGAGATCGCCAGGGCAAAAGAATCCCAGGAAAAGGCCGGGGACCTTGTGACAAGAGTTTACGCGATCAATTATTCTGCGGTTGACGCGATTAAGCAGGCGATTGATGATGCAAAGATACTCACAAAAAGGGGTTTTATCAGTGTTGATGAAAGGACAAGCTCAGTTATTATAAAAGATGTAGAGCAGAAACATCCGGAATACGAGAGTCTTATAGATGCCCTTGATATGCCGACGCCACAGGTCAGTATTGATGCAAAAATTGTTGAGGTAAGAAGCGACTCAACAAAGGACCTGGGAATACAATGGGGCATGCTGTGGGAGCCGCCTGACACGAGATTGAAAATTGGTGGTGAAGATACTCTTTCGGGTGGCATTGACGGTTTCAGGTCTAATGAACCTTTGATGGTCAATCTTCCTGCAATAGTAGGCCCTGGCAAGGGTGGTCATGTCGGTATTGGTTATATAAACGCTTCATCTACATTTATGCTGGACCTGCAGTTATCTGCACTTGAAAGTACTGGTAAGGCGAAAGTTGTATCTAACCCGAAAATTACTACAAGTGATAATGAGGAAGCGAAAATCATGCAGGGAGAGAAAATCCCTTATCAGACGGTTTCTCAGGATGGTACCCAGACGCAGTTTATGGATGCATTTCTGGAACTTACTGTTACTCCTCATATCACTCCTGAAGGCACCGTAGTAATGAACCTTGAGGCAAAAAAGAATGAAGCGGATTTTACCAGGCAGGTGCTTGGAGTGCCTACCATCGCTATTAAGGAAATAAAAACCCAGGTACTTGTTAATAATGACGACACTCTGGTTATAGGCGGTATATTCACAAGCGATATTACGAAAAACCTTGAGTCTGTTCCTGGGTTGGCTGAAATTCCTCTGCTGGGTCGTCTTTTCCAGAAAAAGATTGACCTTGACGAAAAAAATGAACTCCTTATATTTATAACTCCCAGGATTGTCTCTCCAGTGAAAAGATAGATATTCTTACACATTTTTAGATACCTGCTTTGCTGCGTGAATAATATGGGATAGATAACCAGATTATTCATAAGGAAAATGCGTTCAGCTCATTTTCTCTGTGTACTTTTTTATTAAAAAAAAGTAGGTTATAATATCACATTTAAAATATTATCGATTGATTGCTGAGTAAATTCGGACTGTTAATGGCGATGACATGTTAGCAAAACTCAGATACATAACTGCTGGAGAATCGCATGGGCGGGCACTTGTATGTACTGTTGATGGCATTCCGTCGGGGCTTTCATTATCATCAGATGATATTAACAGGGATCTTTCAAGGCGTCAGAAGGGATACGGCAGGGGTGGCCGCATGAAAATTGAATCTGATCATGTACAGATGCTCTCAGGTATCCGTTTTGGAGAAACTCTCGGTTCCCCGGTCTCTATGTTAATAGAAAATAAAGACTGGTCTAACTGGGAAGATGTTATGAGTTCAGAGTCAAAATTAAATAAACCAAAATCAAAACTCCATACTATTACACGTCCTCGACCGGGACATGCTGATTTATCAGGCGCCCTGAAATACGGACATAAAGATTTGAGAAACGTTTTCGAGCGCTCCAGTGCGAGAGAGACCGCTGCTAGAGTAGCTGCTGGAGCAGTAGCAAGAAAACTGTTGTCAGAGTTTGATATAACGGTTATCAGTTATATAACGGAAATAGGAGGGGTAGAACTTCAGAACACAGAATACAGAACAGAGAACACAGACGAAAAAAAGATTTTGTCTTTGTACAAAAGGGCGGAAAAATCTCCTGTAAGATCTCCTGATAAAAAATCAGAGGCGGAAATGATCAGCAGAATTGATAAAGCAATAAAAAAGGGCGACTCGGTTGGTGGTATCTTTGAAATTGTTGCTCTTGGCGTTCCTGCCGGACTCGGCAGTTACAGCCAGTGGGACAAGAGACTTAACGCAAAACTTGCGTTTTCTTTAATGGGAACCCAGGCGATAAAAGGTGTGGAAATAGGACTTGGTTTTGAAATGTCACGGAAATCCGGGTCTGAGGTGATGGATGAAATATTCTACAGAACACAGACAGGAAAGAGACGAAGAGCGCCGGCTGGAGGTTTTTACAGAAAGACCAATAATGCTGGTGGCATAGAAGGCGGTATTAGCAATGGAATGCCGATTGTTGTAAGGGCTGCCATGAAGCCCGTACCCACTCTAAAAAGCCCGTTGTTTTCGGTGGACGTAGTAACCAAGAAAAAATTCAGGGCAGCATATGAAAGGTCGGATGTGTGCGCGGTGCCTGCAGCATCAATCATTAGTGAAGCTGTCACAGCGACGGTGCTTGCTGACAGTTTTCTGGAAAAATTTGGCGGGGACAGTATAGTAGAAATTAAAAGAAATTATGATGGGTATCTTAAGCAGATAAACAGGTATTAAGTTTATTAATTGTACTATCCAAAGTAGAAGTCACTGGTATATTCAAATTACATACTACTTTTTATTTAAAATTTGTCATTTAAAATAATGAGAGGATCATGAAAATTGTACTTACAGGATTTATGGGAACCGGCAAGACTTCTGTTGGTAAGGAGCTTAGTGGGATTCTTGGATATAAATTCATCGACACAGATGATTTGATCGAGGAACGTGAAGGTATGCCTATCTCCCTTATCTTTAAGAAAAAGGGAGAAGACTATTTTCGTAAGATTGAGCAAGACATCGTAGAAAGAATTTCGAGCTTGGGCAATACTGTGATTGCTACGGGCGGAGGTGTTATTAAGAACAGAATAAACGTAGAACGTCTTGGCAGGAAAGGAGTCCTTATCTGGTTAAAAGCTGATCCGGAAATAATTCTGAAACGGGTTATGCTTGAAGGAGGGAAAAGGCCTCTTCTGAATGTTGAGGAACCACTTAATGAAATTAACAGACTCCTGTCGGAAAGAACGAAATTCTATAAATGGGCTGATACATCTGTGGATACAAACTACATATCTCCTCAAGAGACTGCTCATGAAATTATAGAAAAACTCGGGTTAGATACTGATGGCATTACCGTCGATTTAGGAGAGAGAAGTTACAATATCATTATAGGAAGCAAGCTTCTTCATAATCTTGGACTAAGGCTTAAGGAATTCAGGCCGTCCAGGGTTGCGATTATAAGCAATAGAAAATTGTTCCCGATGTTCAGGGATATAATACTAAAATCACTGAGGGAATATCATATAGTGCCTGATATCCTACTGATTCCGGATGGCGAAGAGTACAAGGATTTTCTGTGGACATATTACTTACATGGAGAGCTTCTCAAGTCGAAATTTGACCGAAATTCCATACTGGTTGCCCTGGGTGGAGGTGTTGTAGGCGATATAACCGGTTTTGTGGCCTCGACGTATATGAGAGGAATAAAATATATTCAGGTTCCGACTACTCTTCTGGCTCAGGTTGACAGTTCTGTCGGTGGAAAGACAGGGGTTAATCATCCGCTTGGAAAGAACATGATAGGTACATTTCACCAGCCTTCATTTGTTCTTATTGATGTTGACACATTACGAACATTGCCAAAAAGAGAATTTTCTGCAGGAATGGCAGAGATAATAAAATATGGAGTTATCGCGGACAGGCGATTGTTTGATTATCTGGATGCTCACAGGGATGATATAATTACTCTTGGAGAGAGTGTCATAAGTATTATCAGACGTTCTTGTGAAATAAAGGCCGAAATAGTTTCAAAAGACGAAAGAGAGAGTGGCCTGAGAGCTATCCTTAATTATGGACATACGGTTGGCCATGCTGTAGAGACTGTAACGGGTTATAAGCAATTTCTGCATGGAGAGGCTGTTGCTATAGGAATGGCATTGGCTGCTGACATGTCGGTCAAAATGGGAATGCTAAAAAAAGAGAATGCAGCAAAAATCAGGAATCTAATTGAAACTTATGAGTTGCCTCACGCCATCCCTGATGATGTTAATATAAAGGAACTTACCGGTGCCATCGAAATTGACAAGAAAGCAAATGCCGGAGAGCTGAAGTTTATTTTGCCGGAATCAATCGGAAATGTGAAAATAAAAGAAGATATTGACCGTAAGTTGATTAAAGAAATGCTTAAATCAAGTTAGCCTGTAATACTCACGATTTGCATGCACAGCATCTGTAAACAAAATGTCTGATTAATTGTAGTAAATGTAATTCCCCTACTCGATCGGGGAATCCAGGTTTTGCTTTTAATAATAAATGGATCCTCCGGTCAAGCCGGAGGATGAGAACTCAAAGAACTCTGTTACATTTCGTTACGTCCTTCAAGAGATTTAATAAGTGTCACTTCGTCAGCAAACTCTATATCTCCACCTATCGGGAGACCGTAGGCTATACGAGTCGTCTTAACTCCAAATGGTTTCAATGCCTGTGAGATATACTGGGCAGTAGTCTCTCCTTTGGTATTTGGATTAGTAGCGATGATTACTTCTGTTATCCCTCCCTTTTTTACCCGGTCAAGCAGTTCATTTATTTTAAGCAGTTCAGGGGTAATGCCATCAATAGGAGACAATGCGCCAAGCAGGACATGATAGAGACCATTATATATTCTCGAACTTTCGATTATGATTAAATTGCTCGGCTCTTCAACGACACATATAGTATTATGGTCTCTTTGAGGATTGCTGCATATTGAGCATACTTCATCTTCAGTAATGCAAAAACATGTTTTACAGAAACGTGCCTTTTCTTTTAATTTAATTATGGAATCTGCTATTGCAAGGGCCTCTTTATCAGGCATTCCCATAATGAAAAATGAAAGGCGCTGGGCAGTTTTCTTACCTATTCCAGGTAGTTTAGTCAGCTCGGTAATGAGATTTTCGACAACTCCACTGCTCATGAACCGAAGAGATTTCCCATTCCCGGAAGATTCATTCCTCCGGTAATTTTGCCCATATCTTCACTGACCATCTGCTGTGCCCTGCGAAGGGCCTCGTTTACTGCAGCGGCTACCAGGTCCTGAAGCATTTCTATGTCTTCCGGATTTACAACATCTTTTTCGATTCTTAGAGACACAATTTCCATTGCGCCATTTGCGGTGGCTACTACCATACCGCCCCCGGCAGATGCTTCAACAGTCTTTTTCTTTGATTCTTCCTGTATTTTTCCCATTTCCTGCTGCATTTTCTGAGCCTGCTTCATAAGATCACCCATCATTTTTTTTGACATAATAACCTCCCATTCCTGTTATCAGACAATTGTTATTAATAAACCAAACTGGCAATAACGATTAAAAGATATCTATATTGTATCTCAGTCCATATTGTCATTATGATCAAGCGGCTTGATTTTAATAAGGGAGCTGTTAAAAAGTTTCATTGCATCTTTGACAATAGGTTCTGAAAAAACTTCTTCTTTCATTTCCTTAATATTTTTCTTGGATATTTTTTTGGGCAGGGACAGTATCTTTAATTTTAGATCTTGTCCGCTTATCTGCTTCAAAATAGGCTTGATAACTGATAAGTTTTTCTCTATTGAAGCTGCCAGCACAGACATACCGCCGTTGAATCCGATTGCAAGTTCCCTGGAATTAAGACTAATAACTTTTGCTTCAGACAATTTACATGCAAGCAAATGATCTTCAAAATCTATTTTATCAAGCAGGCTGTTCCATATTGCATCCATATTCTGTGAGGTTGCCATGGTGACTTCATTTGCCTGTCTCAGCTCTTCGGTTTTTTTTTCCGGCTGAACTGTCTCTTGTGATGATGGTTTGCTATCAATATCTCTAAATTCTGAATTCCCGATCAATTGTATAATATTTCCGATCGATGTCATACCCTTTACAAACGAGGCCCTCAGAAGTCCCATTTCAAGAGTATATCGAGGGTTGATAGCATTTTTTACCTCACCTTCGAGTTTTAAAAGTTCTGAAAGGAGCAATGTTATTTGTTCTATAGACACGTTTGATGAATGGTGGTGTAATATTTGAACCTCTTCCTGTGTAAATTCTAATAGCGCTTCGGCATTTTCGGTAACCTTTACAATTGCGATGTTTCTGAAATGCTCAACGAGTTCTCTCGCTATCTGCCTGAGATCGCTTCCTCTGTCCGCTAATTTTTTAATAATAGTTAGAGATTCTGAGATGTTTCCTGCCAGGATCGCCTTTGAAAGACCAAGTATGACATCTGACTCAGGAAGACCTAAAAGGCTTTCAAGTTCTTTTTCGGTGACGTAGTCGCTGAAAGATGATGCCTGATCCAGCAGAGTCAGGGCATCTCTCATGCTGCCGTCTGCAGCCTTGGCTATCATTTCAAGGGCGGTTGCTTTTATTTTGATTTTTTCTGAAACGACAATATGTTCTAACTGATCCCTTATAGCCTTTTTTGAAATTCTCCGGAATGCGTGATGCTGGCATCGCGATAAAATAGTGGAAGGTATTTTCTTTGGCTCTGTTGTAGCAAATATGAATATTACGTGAGGCGGAGGCTCTTCAAGAGTTTTAAGCAATGCATTAAATGCCTGAGTGCTTAACATGTGAACTTCGTCGATTATGTATATTTTGTATTTACTGCCTGCAGGGGCATATTTTACGGTCTCTCTGAGTTCTCTGACAGAATCCACACTGGTATTAGATGCTCCGTCAATTTCAAATACATCTACAGAAGACCCTTTTGTAATGGCAATGCAACTTTGACATTTATTGCATGGATTGCTGTCAACCCTGTGCTCGCAATCCAGCGCTTTGGTCAGGATTCTGGCAGATGAAGTTTTACCCACACCTCTGGGGCCGGAGAATAAATAAGCATGCACAATCTTATTGCTTGAAAGTGCATTCTGCAAGGTCTTAACAACAGCTTCCTGGCCTATAAGGTTACTAAAGCCTTGAGGCCGCCATTTTCTTGCAAGAACGATGTAGCTCATAAGATATGAAAAATAAAAAATAATAAATTAAGCATAATTAATAAACGTAAATAATAATACCTTAATTTTTATTTTTAATCTTTTCATTTTGATTTAATTATATCAGTCAGGCCTTCAGGTAATCCTGCGGCACCCAGTGTAACTGCTTACCGTTGCTTCCTTCCGGACCTGGCGGAATTCACAGCACCCTGTTGCACAGGGCCCAATGGCCTGACTGAATTTAGAGTAAAGAGTCATGAGTTATGAATTGCAGCAACGCATAAATTAATAGTTCCTGATTCTTTTACAGATAACTCGTAACTCATCACTCTTCACTCTAACATGGCGGAGAGGGAGGGATTTGAACCCTCGAGACGCTATGAACGCCTACACGATTTCCAGTCGTGCTCCTTCAGCCGCTCGGACACCTCTCCAATTTTGGCGCCAAATATTATAACATCTTGGGGTTATTAAAGACTGTTCTTCATGGCAATTGAGAAAGCCATTGATATGCGGGAGCGATAAGGATTTTGTTTCCTTCATTTGATACAAGCCTGTAACGGTCTCCCTCACTTGTAAGCTGTACCGCCGGTATATTTAATGCACGCTGGAATATCAGGAGGGATTTTGACGGCTGTTCATCAGCCATTTTGGCTTCAATCAGAAGGAAAGGCTCTCCACTGTTTGCAATCAGAAAATCGACTTCCTGTTTTTCCTTGTTTTTCACAAAGTGCAGCGAAAAATCACCGTATCCCATGTCGTTCCATAATGTGACAGCCCTGTACAGCTCTGCAGCTACCATGTTTTCAAATCGAGCAGAAGCATCTTTTATCCGTGGGACATCCCACAGATAAAACTTCCTCTCCTTCTGAATGGCACGTGCTATCTTTTTTGTCCAGGTCGGAATACTGAAGATAAGAAAAAATCTTTCAAACACATCAAGCCAGTTTCTCACAGTGTTGTAGGATACCTTCAAATCATTTGCGAGTGAAGGTATCGAAAGAGGGCTGCCAATTTTGGAAGGTAACAGTATGTAGAGAGTTTCCAGGTCCGTAACAGATTTTATATCAACAATGTCCCTTATATCTTCCCGAATTAGCTGATGAGAATAGGTGTTGGACCAGCGCCGATAAGTTGTTGTCTTTTCTGACAGATATGGTTCAGGGAATCCGCTTAGACCTGAAAGCAAATTCCATATTTCTTTGTTCTTTTTTACCTGTTTCATATCAATCTGTAAAGGACCTTTGAGAAAAGCCTTTATCGGGACATTTCTTTTCCCAAGTTCAGCTAAAGTGAAAGGGAATAAATGGAACATATAATATCGTCCTGCCAAAGAGTCGCCGCCTTTCTGATAGATATCAAGCCTGCCGCTCCCTGAAACAATAAACTGATAGCTTTCGTGAAACTGATCGTATATGCCTTTCAGATAGTTTTTCCAGTCCTTGTATTTGTGAATTTCATCAAGGATAATCAGCGGGGTTGAAGGGTCTTTCCTTTTGATGCCTTCAAAAAAGGCAGGATTCGAAAAGAAGAGTGTCCGGTGTTCTGCAATGTCCCAGTTGAAATAATAATTGTTTATGTGAGATCGTGATATAAGTTTAGAGAGAGTAGTTTTGCCGGCCTGACGCGGGCCTGAAATGAAAATCATACTTTTTTCGGCAGCAAGTTCCTGCCAGATATTGGTATAATAGCGGCGGTTATACATATAACTATTTTACACAAAACTGAAAAATAGTCAAGACTATATTTATTTGTACTGAAATATAGTCATAAGCTCCCACCATTTAAGGTGGGGAGCTTCACTGAGCAATATCTGCATTATTTGAAATGCATTTTTTGGTCTAACTGCATTTTCGCTGCATAAATGCCCTTACATATTTTGCTTCTTCGTAACTAACGGAACCCTTAAAGCGCTCGATAACAGGTTTGAGCTGCCATGACTGAAGAGTCAGGAATACCTTTCCTATTTCCTCCTGCTTTGATCGCTCAACAAGGCAGTCCATATCAATCTCACGTCCGTCCATTATTAATTGTTCGATATGTCCCGCAATAGTAGATTTAGCCAGATTACGGCTCTCTGCAATTTTCTCAACGGAATGTCCATGTGATAAAAGCTCAAATGTCTTCTTAACTGTCTCTCCTTTTATCTTTTCCCGAGCCGGATTGACAGGTGAAGCAAAGGATTGCTTTTCAGGAATGAGAATTTCCGGATTTTCATCGATATATGTCCCGACCGCCTTTATGAATTCCTCTCCATAGCGCTCAAGCTTGGCAGCGCCAACACCGGTGATCTCTGCCATATCAGATAAAGTTAAAGGATAGCAACAGCACATATCATGAAGAGTCCTGTCCGAAAATACAATAAAGGGAGGCACATGCTGCTGATCGGCAAAGCTTTTACGAAGGGCGCGGAGTTTTTCAAAAAGGGCTTTATCATAGTCTTTGAATTCGCTGCCCTGTCCGGTGCTGCCCTTCTTTTTTAGGGGCTCTTCTCTTTTCAGGGCGCTTACCTCTTCATTGCCAAAGAGGACTTTTTTCCCCTTGTCAGTGATTTTTAGCACAGGATACCTGTCACCGTCCTGATGTATGATTTCCTGGGCAAGAAGCTCATCCATTATAAAGCGCCAGTGGTTTTTGTCCCTGTCTCTTCCAGCGCCGTATGTCTTGATTTTGTCATGCCCCAATTCCCGAATGCGCTTTGTATCGGCTCCGGCAACAATTTCAATAATGTGCATTATACCGAAACGCTGGCCCGTCCTTGATATGGCTGACATGAGTATCCGGGCATCGATTGTGACATCAACTTTTTCAATGTTCCCTGTGCAGATGTCGCAGGTATTACAGTTGTCATTTTTATAATCTTCACCGAAATATTCGAGAAGCTGTCTGCGTCTGCAGACATTATGCGATGCATACTTCACTACCTGATACAGTTTTTCCATTGCAACTGCCCGTTCCCTGTCATCTTCTGTCCTGTCAATGAAATATCTTGTTTTCGGGATATCACCCCTGCCGAAAAAGAGAATACATTCCGCAGGCTCGCCGTCACGGCCCGAACGTCCTGTTTCCTGATAATATCCTTCGATATTTTTTGGCAGATCAGCATGGATAACAAAACGCACATTTGATTTGTCTATGCCCATCCCAAAGGCAATCGTTGCTACAATTACATACACTTCATCCCTGCTAAAGGCATCCTGATTTGCCTTGCGTTCTGCCTGTGTCAATCCTGCGTGATAGGGCAGCGCCTTTATACCATTGTCTTTCAACATTCCGGCCATGGCGGTTACAGAGTCTCGTGTAGTTCGGTAAATTATTCCCGGTTCACCCGGATATTTTCTGAGAATATCAAAAACCTGTGTCTTTAATTCTCTTTTGCTTTCTACCCGATAGAAAAGATTATGCCGGTCAAATGAAGCCCTTATCGTGAATGGAGACCTGAGTCTGGTTTTCCTGATAATATCGTTCTCTACCTTCCGGGTGGCTGTTGCTGTAAAGGCTGCTACCGGAACCCCGGGAAAAGATTCAGTGATATTTGAAAGACTGAGATAATCAGGCCTGAAGTCATGGCCCCATTCGGATATGCAGTGAGCTTCATCTATAGCAAAAAGAGCTATGGGTACAGTTTTTAATGTCTCCAGAAAGTCCGGCATGGCAAAACGTTCCGGTGCAATATATAGCAGATCAAGCGAACTGTTTCTCAGAGATCGGAATACCGAAGCCGTCTCCTGAGGCATAAGAGAGCTGTTTATAAAGGCGGCAGAAATACCGTTTTCCAGCGCAGCGTCTACCTGATCCTTCATCAGGGAGATGAGGGGACTTATAACAACCGTCGTTCCCTTCATTATTTTGGCAGGGAGCTGGTAGCAGAGCGATTTGCCGCCGCCTGTAGGCATCACTGCAAAGACATCCTGCCGGTTGAGTATGCTGGATATAATCTCTTCCTGGTTCGGACGAAAGGACTGAAACCCGAAGACTTTTTTCAGTGCATCAAACACTTGTGTCTGGTCATGTGTACGCTTTTCTCCCATTGATAGTCCTCCATGTCCCCTATGTTTAGCCTGTATTATTCATAAATATCCTGATTTGCCGGGTGAATAATATGGGTTAGATCTGTTAATAAATGGCGGAGGAGGCAGGATTCGAACCTGCGTCCCGACGAATCGGGAAACGGTTTTCGAGACCGCCGCCTTCAACCACTCGGCCACTCCTCCGTATGTCTACAACTACTAAAACAAACTTATCTGCGTAGTTCGAAAAATTTTTTTAACAAGTTTTCACACTCATGTTTTAATATACCGGACTCAACAGTTACCTGGTGATTCAGAAACGGGTCATGAGTCAATTGATATCGGCTTATAACAGCGCCGTATCTTTCATCAATGCACCCGAAGACAAGTTTATTTAGACGTGCGTTTACCATCGCTCCAGCACACATTATACACGGTTCTTTAGTCACATAAAGAGTGAAATCCGTTAAGCGCCAGTTAACTGTTTTTATTGCGGCTTCTCTTATAACGAGTAACTCAGCGTGTGCAGTAGGATCTGAGGTGGCCTCTTTTTTGTTATGGGCTGAGGCTAAAACCGTATTATCTTTGACAAGAACTGCCCCAACCGGGATTTCATCTTCCTGATATGCGCATTCAGCTTCTTTGAGAGCGAACTGCATAAAATGTTCATTTCTGTCCGTCATTTATTTTTCGCTTGTTAGGGAAGCAGATTTCACCATTATTATCCATGTTAATATGTCAATAATTTACTATGAACCGATTCAGCATAACCCAGGATCAAGCTTTAAATCAAGAAACCTGGATAAGCATATTTCATTCAGTATGAAACTTTATATTTCAAGGAGTTGCAGGATTTATTGTCTAAACTGTGCTAAAAAGGCTATAATAATTATTGTTAAATTAATATATTATCTTCATAATTATTGAGATGTTATTTTTTAATTTGAAATACTTTTATAATGTTATAAATATATCAAATTTCCCAGCAGATTCTTTTCTGGAGGAAAATAAGCATATTAATAATTACCAGTAATCCAATAAGTGTGAGTTTAGATTAAGGGGTTTAAATGGCTACAGGTTGTTGCGATACAGTTAGATCTGACAGAATACAGCAGTACCAGCTTGATAAGTGGAAGGTGGAAAATCCTGATCTCAAACCTTTCAAACCTGACGATATACTGTACTCTCCTGACTATAAATTAAAGAAGAAAAAAGGCATATCCTTATTAATTGATCCCGAGTTTCCTAACTGGATGAGTGTAAATGCGACGGGTGCTGAAATCCTGAAACTTTGCAACGGGAAAAGTTCTCTGGCCCAGATTCAGGACGTGATTTGTAGTAAATATAGGGTTGCTGATCAGAAGAAGGTCAAAAAGGAAATTTCGGATTTTCTTACTGCATCCGGTCTGCTTGAGTTTGTGTCCGACAACAAGTTTGAACGACCTGAATACGAAGGTAGAAGCGGGGTCATTGCTCCCCGTAAATTAGAGGAACTGTGGATATACTATACGCTTGCCTGTAATCTCAGATGTAAACATTGCCTTGTTAGTGCAGGAAAGATGCTGAAAAAAGAACTGTCGACTGCAGAGTTGAAGAAACTCATTGATGATTCCATCAAACTCGGAGTGAAAAGGTTTTATCTAACGGGTGGCGAGCCTTTCATAAAAGATGATGTTTTTGAGCTTATTAGATATATAACAAAGGTCAAAAAGCGCGAATTGATAGTACTTACAAATGCAACCTTATTTGATGACAAAAAAATTGCTGCATTGAAAAAACTGACAGGGCCTAAACTTATTCTGCAGGTAAGCCTTGAGGGGCCAAATGCCGAAATTCATGATAAGCTTCGCGGCAAAGGTAGTTTTGACAAGGCTGTTGATGGCATTAAGAAACTGATGAGTATCGGAGTAATACCTATAGTTTCAACCGCAATCAGCAAATACAATGAAAAGGAAATCCTTAAGACTTCACGGTATTTAAAAAAACTGGGCATCAAGGAACATAATGTACTCTGGATGCATGCAAAAGGCCGCAGTGTCGATAATATAAATGAACTGTTTGTCCCTTCTGACGATATTGCAAAAACCATGAAAAAGCTCAAAAAAGAATACAAAGAGCAGGAAGTCATATTTGACAACGTAGAGTCATTGAAAGTCAGGGTCAGGACTAAGAGGGGAAGGAAAAATGACCTCTGCAATAATTGCTATGAAAAAATCTGTGTTAATTCGGATGGTCATGTATATCCCTGTGCATCATTAAACGGTGATAAAAAATTCGATGCAGGCTCTATCCGGGAAAAATCACTCAAGGACATCTGGTTGAATTCAAAGGTTATGGTAAATGGCAGGGACAACAGTGTAAAGGACAAAGCTGAATGTAATAAATGTTACCTCGAATATTTTTGCGGAGGTGGATGTACGTCCCATAGTTTTTATGCCAGTGAAGTTGACAATGGCAGTGGAAATATCAAGGCCCGTGACCCCCACTGTTCAGTTTATAAATCTTTATTCGAAAATATTATCTGGGAGCTGGCATCAGAGGGCGTTACCCCACAGAATCACAAAGGTTACTCTGCTCCGCTTATTTATAATGCAATGGATGCGAAACTTCCCGGACATCTTGGGGCCGGTATTAAGAATATCGACAAGGACTTTGAAGTTGGCTGCTATCATTGTTCCTGTGTATTATCTGTTGATGTTGAGGACGATGAAGAGGTCTGTAAACCGGAAATTAAAGGACATGTAACAAAAACAGTTAAGAAAAAATTCTCTAAAGCTGCTTTTGCTCCTGTTGCGGACTACTATTGTCCGACAGGATATGATCGGAAAGACCTGGAGCATATCCCTACTGAAGTTCTTGATGTTTCCTATGGATGTGGGAATCCTGCTGCACTTGCTGACATTAAAAAGAGTGAAACAATTGTTGACCTTGGCGCAGGGGGCGGTATCGACTGCTTTATTGCGGCAAAAAAGCTGGGGCCGCAAGGCAAGGTAATAGGTATAGACATGACTGATGAAATGGTGGCAAATGCGGCTAAAAATGCTGCAAAAGTTGCGGAGGTATTAGGATATGATGTAGTTGAATTCAGGGCAGGTAATATAATGGAACTTCCTGTTGAGGACAACACAGTTGACCTTGTCATTTCCAACTGTGTTATCAATCTTACGGAGGATAAGACTAAAGTTTTGGACGAAATCTATCGAATATTAAAGCCAGGAGGCAGGTTTATTATTTCGGATATCGTCTCTGACAAACCTGTGCCAGGATATCTCAAGAGAGATAAAGAGCTCTGGAACGCGTGCCTTTCAGGTGCGCTTACTGACAGTAAATTTAAAGAGGCTGCTGAAAATGCGGGTTTTCCGAATGTTAAATTAAATAAGAATTACCTTTATAAAAAAGTGGAATATATAGAATTTTATTCGATTACCCTAAAAGGTAAAAAACCTGATAATAGCAATAATTGCGGGAGCTGCTCCTGCGGTTAGAAAAATAAAATTAATTTAATAAAAGAGGTAGGTGTTTATGAGAGTAACTTTAGTTAATGCACAGGTGTTAGATGGCAACAACGTTGTCCCTCCGCTTGGTCTTATGTATATTGCTGCAGTCCTGGAAAAAGCGGGGCATGCGGTCCAGATCTTTGACGCTGATCCTGAGTACCAGGATGATATGCTTACTAAAATTAAGGAATTCAGACCCCAGCTGATCGGGCTCAGTTTTTTGACTGTGGCATACCAGAGGGCTTTCAATCTCTGCAAAATACTCAAGAAGGAACTTCCAGATGCAATTTATTGCTCAGGGGGTGTGCATACAACCGTTAAGCCCAAGGATACGTTAAAGGAGTTGGATCTCGATTTTATTGTTGTTGGCGAAGGCGAGACCATTATGACAAATGTATGCGAAAAACTGGATAAAAATGCATCTATTGAAGCTATTAAAGATGCAAAGGGCATTATGTACCGTGAAAATGGCGAGATCATAGCAAACGAAAGGGAGGAACTTATAAAGGATCTGGATTCCATTCCTTTTCCGGCAAGGCATTTGATCGACATGACACCCTACCTCAAGCCTCCTGGCATTATAAGGGGTTATGCTGAAAAGCATCAGACCACTATCGTTACAAGCAGGGGATGTCCGTTCAAATGCATTTACTGCGGAAGTCATAACATTTTTGGCAGGAGGACAAGAAGACGTTCAGTTAAAAACGTTGTTGATGAAGTAGAACATTTATACAAAAACTTCGACATTAAAGGCATTTATTACTGTGACGATACATTTACTCTCAGCTCAAAATGGGTAAGGGAATACTGCGAGGATTTGAAACGAAGAAAGCTGGATATTAAGTGGGCATGCCAGTCAAGAGTGGACCAGACAGACAGGGAGCTGATGAAGCTTATGAAATCAACAGGACTTGTCCAGCTTGACTTCGGTGTTGAGAGCGGTTCTGAAAAAATTCTTAAAGTCCTGGGCAAAGGTGGAGCCGGGGACAGAACCTCCCAGATTACACAGTCATTCAACCTCTGCAGGGATCTGGACATCAGGACACTGGCAACATTCATTATCGGAAATCCTGATGAAACAAAGGAAGATATAGAAGAGAGTTTTCAGTTAGCTAAGGAAATAAAGGCTGATTATACTGCTTTTTATTTCCTTACACCATATCCCGGCACAGATATTTACGACATGGCTATTGAAAATGGATGGCTTGATCCTAACCTGCCTTTCTCGGAAATATGGGCTCACAGACAGCCTGAACTGCCATTGATGGCGATAACGTTCGGGAAGGAAGAATTAAGGGACATCCGCAGGCATTTGCAGAATCAGTTTTTCACCAGAAACTATCTGAGAAGTTCCGGAAATATCAGTTTCTACTCAATTTTGTTTGCTATTCTGTTTAAGCATCCAAAAGTGTTTCTTAATGCGCTCGGTAAATTAATCAGGACCCGCAGGATAGATTATATTGTTGAAACATTAAATGCGGAATACTGGCGGATGAAGAAATATGAAGGCGCAGGATAGCGTAAAGAGTAAAAACTTTGGACAACCTCACCTCGTAGGTGTGTACACACCTACGAGGTGTTTTTTTACGGTCTACGACGTAAAATTTGGGGACACATCCCATATTTAACCTACGACAAAATTGTTTCTGAAAAAATATGAGATGTGTCCCCAATCTATCAGTCTTGACATCTTCAGATTTCATGATTTAAAATTCAGCGATTGGGGACATGCTGGAGAACTTCTGTTTCTCCTTTCTATCGAATAATGTGTCTTTACGGGCTGGATCCCCTATTAGGGCATGAAAAAAATGAAGATGGGGATTTGCAGAAATATCGGGCGATTGTTATCAGGATTATTTTTAACAATTCTTGTAAATACTATCATTTCCAGTGCATACCCAGAAACAATCCAATATACCTATGACAATTCCAGGCAGGTAAGAGAAGTCATCTATGATGACGGAACAAGAGTCAATTATATTTATGATACGTCGGGTAATCGTCTTTCAACGGATGTTTCTCTTTTTAGTTCGTCTCTAAATAACCCGCCTGGTCAACCCTTCAACATTTCACCTGTTGATGCGGCAAACAACGTTGGCCTTATAGTTAAGCTTGTCTGGACAGGCAGTGCTGACCCTGATCTTGAGGATAAAGTTTCCTATGATATATATCTTGGGACTTCTCCGGACCTACCCCTTGTTCGAACGGGTCAAAAAACCACAAACCATTTAATACAGCTTAAAGCATTGACTACGTATTACTGGAAGATTATATCGAGGGATAGTCACAATTCAACTGTTGAAGGACCTACATGGAGCTTTACAACAACAGATGACACGGATAATGACAGAGTAGCGGATGCGGATGACAACTGTCCCCTTAACTATAATCCTGAAACAGACTGGACAGATCTGAATAATCTAATACATATTGGAGAGCAATCTGACTACGACCTTGACGGAACAGGCGACGCTTGTGACAGCGACGTAGACGGCGACGGCGTTGATAACAGTTTCCCTGATAATTGCCCTCTAGTTCCAAATGTCGGACAGACAGATACTGACAGCGATGGATACGGTGATGCCTGTGATCCTGATGATGACGGAGACGGCGTTAGCGATTCGATAGACAACTGTTTGTTTATGTCAAATCAAGATCAATCTGACATCGATGGGGATGGTGAAGGAGACAGTTGTGATCAAGATGTAGACGGGGACTGGATTTATAATACTAATGATAATTGTCTGTCTGTTTCGAATATACAACAGAGTGATATGGACAATGATGGAGTCGGTAATGATTGTGATAATGATATGGATGGAGATGGCATTGATAACTCTGCAGATAACTGTCCCTTTGATCCGAACACAAATCAGGCGGATCAGGACAGCGACGGGTTTGGGGACGCCTGTACTGAAGTCCATTGTGTAACAGATGCCGGGCAGTTTCAATCAATTCTCTCATCTGCGGGGAGCAATAGTAAGAACGATATAGTACATATGGTTCAGGGTACATATAGCGTAAGGGATAATGGCAATTTCAGATTCCGGTACAGTTCCGGAGAGTTTTACAGCATTGTTATTCAGGGAGGATATACTGCCGGCTGTGTCTCAAGAGAGCTTGCCCCGGCACATACCCTGCTTGATGGATTCATAAATAAAGATAGTAACAACCGTAGTAACAAAGTATTGGATATAGGTCAATCCAATAACATTGTCTACCCGTACTGGATCGGTATACATGATACAATTGCAACAGTTGAAGGCATTACCGTACAGAATGGACAGCGGGGGATCGAGATATACTCTTTTACAGGGGACATTACGATAAAAAATAATATTATTCAAAATAATGGAGATAATGATTGGGGAGGGATGAGGATAAATGGCATGGAAGGCACGGTAATGCTGTTAAACAATGTCATAAGAAACAATACTGCCAATTATTTTGCCGGGGCATATCTGTATACAATAAAAGGGTCGATTATCATTGCGAATAATATCATTACGGGCAACAATGCAACCGTGACTGATGGGGGTGGCATGTATGCATATTCCTAT
>CAYPIT010000002.1:0-24474 GCA_964410825.1 uncultured Nitrospiraceae bacterium | reverse complement strand
AGAGGTACTTGATAAGAACAGCGGCATCGAGATTGTCATAAGTGACCTTAAAATGCCGGAGGTTGATGGCATTGAAATGCTTGAAAGAATAAAAGCTGACAAAAAAAAAGTGGATGTGATTTTCATTACTGCCTTCTATTCTGTTGAATCAGCCACAGAAGCAATGCGAAAGGGGGCATTTGATTATTTAACCAAGCCTGTTGATCTTGAGAAACTTAAGTCAACAATAAAAAGAGCCATTGAGCTTAGAAATTCTGATAACAATATTTAAAAATCAAACAAAAGGAGGTTATTCGATGAAGAAAATATTTATCATTTTTCTCGTATTAGTTGCAGGTCTTGCTTTTACACTTGATACGGATGCAAAGAAGAAAAAGAAGAAAGGGAAGTACAAGATAATTGAAGTTGCCAATGGAGGGAGTATTTCGGGAAAGGCAGTATTTGCCGGCGCTCCTGTTCCGGCAGATGAAATTCTAACTTTAACATCAGAGACAGATTTATGTGGAAAGACCCTGCCTGCAAAAAAATACGTGATAAGCGGAAATAAAGAGATAAAAAATGTTGTTGTATACCTTTCAGACATAAAGTCCGGGAAAAAAATCCCGAAAGATCCGGTTGTTGTGGATAATAAAAAATGCGCCTTTGAACCACATGTAAGCATAGGCTTCGCTGCTAAAGGCAACAAGACCACTATTAGAAACAGTGACCCGGTGTTCCACAATGTTCATACATATATTAAAAAAAGGACGATCTATAATCTTGGCCTTCCTGATCAGGGTTCGACAGTGGATAAGAGCATAAGAAAAGTTGGCATTATGGAAGTAAAGTGTGATTCCCATCCCTGGATGCTCGGTTATGTATTTATCCTGAAACATCCTTACGCTGTTGTAACAAATGCTAAAGGCGAATTCTCCATCGCCGATATCCCTGCTGGATCATACGAAGTCAAGGCATGGCATGAGGGTTTTGGAGAGATCAGCCTGGGTAAGGTAAAGGTTGATGCCGGCAAGTCAATTATGGTTAAAGCGGAGTTTAAATAAGTCCCAAATGGGCCGTCATAAGGGTTGACAATGCCGGCCCATTCAATAACTGAACCAGGAGATAGAGTTATGGCAGAAGCTAATGTATCAAAAGGCATAAAGAAGGGACTTACCAAACTTACGGTTTTGCTCGGTATCAGTTTTGTCATTATCCTCCTGTTTAAGCCTTTTGCTACTGAAGAGGCATACAGGGCATTCCCGGTCATCGGCAGTAGGGTATGGGTCTGGATAATTGCACAGTTGCATCTGAATTTTGCCGCCTTTGTGCTCGGTGTTCCCATATTTGCTGTTGCAATGGAATTTATCGGATGGCGAAACGATGATGAGAGGCTTGATAAGATTGCACATGATTTTGCAAAACTTTTTACGGTAGGCTACACAATAACTGCTATCCTCGGAACAGTTCTCCTCATAAGTCTGCCAATCCTGTATCCAAAGTTCATGGAGCATATGATGAAAATCCTCGGCCCCACCTGGTGGCTGTATATCGCCGTTATGTATATCGAAACGGTCATCGTTGCGTACTATTATTATTCCTGGGACAAGATGAAGGTAGACAGCAAAGGCAAACATGTCTTTCTTGGACTCCTAGTCAATATAGCAGGTACAGCGCTGCTGTTGATTACCAGTTCATGGGTTGGGTATATGACTACACCGGGAGGAGTTAATGAGACGACGGGCGAGCTGGTCAACCGCTGGGAGGCAATAAGAACATACATGTGGCTGCCATTGTCTCTCCACAGATTGATGGCAAATGTTGTATTTGGCGCTGCCATTGGCGCTGCCTATGCAGCATATCGTTTTATCACCGCCAAAACTGATGAAGAAAAAGCCTATTACGACTGGATGGGTTATACCGCTGCAATGATCTCTATCGCTTTTTACTTTATCCTTCCCGGTATAGGATATCTTCTCGGTGTCGAGATATACGCATTTAATGAACAGATGGGTATCCAGCTCATGGGAGGCTTCTTTGCGTGGCTCTGGGTCATGCAGGCCATATTAATGGGATTGATTCTATTCTTCATAAATTATTACCTCTGGATCTCACTTAACAAGATGCCCGGGGGTGAAAGATATTTTAAATATGTAAAGGTGCTCTATATCTTCACGCTGCTCGGCTGGGCGATCTGGATGACACCCCATAGTGTGGCAGTTAGTCTTGAAGAGGCACGGAGAATAGGTTCATACCATCCGATTCTTGGAAACCTCGGGGTTATGGCCTCTAAAAACACTGCTACAATCGTTGCCATGCTTGCAACGTTTTACAGTTACGCAATTTTCAGAATCGCAAACAAGGAGCCGACTGTTCTCTGGGCAAAAACAGGCGTTAAAATGAAAGCCCTCTTAATGATCGTCTCATTTGTTGCAATTCTATTTATTGGATATTACAGCTACATTGTTCCCGCTGAATTCAGGGTTAAGGTGCTTTCCGCAATCCAGTTCGGCCTTTTCTTCGGTGTCATGATCGCAACGATGATTATCGATAAATACCTGTATAAAAATGCAGGTATTATCGGAGAACCTGAATGGGGGAAAATGCCAGACAGGTCTCAGTATTCCCTGATTGGTGTTACGGTTACATTTACCTGGCTCATGTCTCTTCTCGGGTATATGAGGTCCGGTGGGAGGCAGTACTGGCATGTCTATGGAGTATTAAGAGACACAAGCCCTGATGCATTCCTCCCCACGCATGGATTTGCCGCGGTCGTGGCATCAATTACGACTGTTCTGTTTTTCTTCGTCGTTGCTGCGGTCTTCTGGGGTATGATCAGAACGGAAAAAGTACCTGAAGCGGGGAAGACATCATGAAAAGTGGTTTCAGTAAATTAGTTCTTCTCATTATCATACTCAGTGTCTTTTATACCTATGTCGGTCTTTACTTTCTCCCACAGTCGCAATCCCTCCCCCCAAAGGTGATAGAGATCAAAGAGGGGATAGCCACGGATGAACTTCTGAAAATAGGAGAAGACATACTTTTCGGCAAAGGACAATGCATGGTTTGCCATCCAAACAAGCCTGAACCCGGGATGAGATCTCCGGCCATTGCCGGCATTGGGGGAGCCATCTTCGAACGCGTCAAACATATGGATATCAGCCAGGAAGAGTATATTTTCCAAGCACTGGTCGACACAAAGGCATATGTTGCAGAAGGCTTTGCGCCGATCATGCCGCCATCTCAAAAACTCCTTACAGAAGGAGAGTTAATTTCGGTTGCGGCCTTTTTACAGAGTAAAGGATCGGATGTATCCATTTCTTATCCTGGGTCAGTGCCCGCATTGCGCAAATATCTCGGCTCAAAAGAGAAAAAACCGGTTGTGGCATCAGTCGAGATTAAAAAAGGCATTTCCCAGGATGAACTACTTAAGATCGGAAAAGATATGTTTAATGACAAGGGCGGCTGTATCGAATGCCATCCTGCAGAACCCGACCCAGACATCGAATTTCCGATTCTTACATCTTTATTTAGTGGTGTCCAAAAGCACTCCAATGAAAAAGGCAGTGATGCTGAATCCTTCCTTTTTGAATCTCTTGTAAATCCCGGAGCATACGTTGCAGAGGGAATGGATGATATCATGCCGGCTACACAGGACTCGCTCAGCAAGGAAGAACTGATCGCTGTCACCGCCTATATTCAGAGCAAGGGAGGAAAAGTGACCGTAAGTCTTGATTCATTGTCGATATTGAAAAAAGAATTAGAAAAAGCAGGAGGCCGATAAGATGCTGAATATCTATCCGATTATTGCCGGCACAGGAATTATTATCTCAATAATTTCAGCCATGAAGAAGGCCCCTTTTTTTAATTACGCAGGCATACTCATGGCCATGTACGGGGGCTTGAAGAGCGTTGAATTCTTTGCTCCTCCTTTACCCGCACAGGTAATACTTATGTACATGGCAATGTCCGTATTTACGTTTCTCATCTATTTCTCGATCAAGGAAGATCAGTTCGAGTCCTTTTTGCGACCCATGAAGACCGTGCTCGCAGATGACGACAAGAAAATCCTCCGCGTTCTCATCGTCTATATACTGATACCTGTTCTTGCTGGATATATTACGTACGGGAAAGTAAAACCAAAGCTCGATCCCCCTGTTTCGGCAAGGATAGTGCACCCCGAACCGCCAACATCAATAACCTTCAGGGGAGAGAAGATCAGGGTTCTCGGGGCTGAAAATCCGGTCAGAAATGATACAGCCAATCGGGACAAACACTTTGAAGCGGGAAAGAGAATCTATTACCAGAACTGCTTTTACTGCCATGGAGATGACCTTGCCGGGAATGGGTATCTTGCTGATGCCTTTAATCCACGTCCTCTTCCGTTCAGGGGGACCGACACGATTGCCCAGTTACCCGAAGGGTTTGTTTTTTACCGGATAGCCAAGGGATGGACAACACTCCCCGCAGGTTCAACTCCATGGGATTCGTCCATGCCGGCTTTTGAAAATTTTCTCACAGCTGAAGAGGTCTGGCAGGTGACGCTCTTTATTTATGAGGCAACCGGGAATGAACCGAGAAAAATATAGAAATATGTGTAACAAAGAAATATTCATGCAGACGGGAGGATAAATTACCTTGAAGAATATAATTGTTTTTGCATTCATACTCCTGCTTCCTCTGGCCTCTAATGCTGAATCGGACCGGGGAAAAAAGTTGTACGATTTGTGGTGCGCCCAGTGCCACGGCTACGACGGTGATGGGAAGGGATACGCATCAGGCCAGTTCACTATCCCTCAGCCGAGGGCTTTTAACTCGGGCACTTATAAATTCCGTACCACTCGGTCGGGTGATCCGCCTTCGGACGCAGACATTATCAGGTCCATAAGGACAGGCAACCCGGGGACAACCATGCCTCCCTGGACGAGGTTTACTGACGATCAGGTAAATGACATTGTTGAGTATGTCAAGAGCTTTGAAGAGGAGACCTTTGAATTTGAGACAGAGACCTTTCAGATCAGCGAGGCGCTTGCGGTCTCCGATGAACTCTTAAAAAAGGGGGCTGAGATATTTGACAAGGCCAAATGCTGGGAATGCCATGGTAAGTCAGGCAGGGGTAACGGCGAGAAAGGCTGGCAGGACAAGTTCAAGAATGACTGGGGAACGAGGGCATATCCCACAGATTTGACACAGTCCTGGGAGTATCGGGGCGGGGCAGCAGTGGAAGACATCTACCGGACTGTCACATCAGGCTTTGACGGCACACCCATGGCTTCCTTTCAGACTTCATACTCTGATGAAGAGAGATGGGCGCTGACACATTTCCTAAGATCTCTTCAGACTGAAAGAAAGACCGGCAGTGCACTATCGGTCAGGAAGGTTGATACCTTACCCGCAACCATTGATAACGGACAGTGGGACACTGCTGACCACCTTGATATGCCCATGTCAGGACAGTTAATGTTCGAGCCGCGACAATTTACACCTTTAATCACCAATGTGAGGGTGAAGGGTCTCTATTCAGATTCAGAGATAGTGCTCATGCTTGAATGGACAGACAAGAAGCCTAATAAAGGCGATGACGGCCATCCATCAGATGCGGTGAGAATGCAGTTTCCTGTAACACTTTCCGACGGTGCGGAAAAACCTTATTTTTATCTTGGAGACAAGAACCACACGGTAAATCTCTGGTACTGGAAGGCATCCGATAATACAGCAATTGAACAGAATGCCAAAGGGCACACTGAGGATGCCCTGGTCGGGCAGGAAAAGAATGACATACAGGCCACTGCAAATTACAGTGAGGGTCATCACAGGGTCCTTTTCAAAAGGCAGCTGGACACGGGTGATGAAAATGATATCACCTTCAAGCCCGGTACGTTCATCCCCTTTTCTGTAACAGTCTTTGACGGAGAGCAGGATGAGCAGGGCAACAGGGCAACCGTGTCGGCATGGTACTACGTTATGCTTGATCCACCGACCCCTATGAAGGTATATGTCATGCCGCCGGTTGTGGCACTGGCATTTATCGGTACCGGGATATCAATAAGAAAGAAATTGAAAAAACAATCTGGGAATGAAGGGGGCAATCAAAATGTATAAAAATATTTATATTCCCGTCGACAATTCAGAATACTCAAATTTCAGCATAGATTTGGGCCTTGCCATTGCCGGGAAGATGGGCTCCCACGTGACGGGTTCCCACGTATACAGTGCAACCCTTCACGACAGGAGGTTCAAAGACATGGAAGAAGGGCTTCCGGAACCTTACCTTGCGGAGAAGAGGCTTGAACATTCCCGAAAGGCGCATAGATCACTTATCGGTGACGGACTTCGTCTGATATCAGACGCCTACCTGGATGTGTTTGATAAAAAATGTGACGAAAAAAATCTCTCCGGCAGCCGCAAGCTGCTGGAGGGGAAAAACTGGTATGAAATCGTGAAAGATGCCCGGGCCGGTAATTATGACCTTATTGCACTCGGCGTGAGAGGCCTCGGTTCGGTAGATGGAAACTCATTTGTCGGGAGCGTCTGTGACCGGGTTGTCAGAAATATTGAGTCCGATGTCCTTGTAGTCAGGAACAACACCATGCCGTTTGACAGGATCGTTGCTGCTGTGGACGGGAGCAGGCAGTCTGTAAAAGCGCTTGAAAAGGCGATTAAACTTGCTGCCCTTTTTAACGCTGAAATTGAGGCTGTGTCGGTATTTGATCCACACTTTCACACTATTGCATTTAAAAGTTTGGTCGGTGTTCTCTCTAAGGAAGCGGGCGAGAAATTTCGGTTCAACGATCAGGCTCAGCTCCATGACGAAGTCATTGACAAGGGCTTGAAAAAGGTTTATCAGTCATATCTCGACGAGGCCACTGTTATAGGCGAGAAGAACGGCGTGCATATTGAAACAACGATTCTTGCCGGAAAACCATACTACGAAATTTGCAAATATTTAGAGGAAAAGCCTGCTTCACTCCTGGTGTTAAGCCGGTTAGGCGCCCATCAGGCTGAAGAAGCTGAAATGGGAAGCACCGCCGAAAACCTCCTCCGGCATGCACAGTGCAATATGCTTTTAACGTAAAGGGGTCATTCGAGCAGCGATCATTATATGGATAACAGCTTAAAGATCATATCATGGAACATTACGAGAAAGTGTAATCTGAGGTGTTCCCACTGCTACCTTCCGGCCGCCTTCAGCAGTGACAGAATTTCTGAGGCAAATAGTTCATGTGAATTGAGCACGCAGGAATCACTGAGACTCATCGACCAGATTGCCCGGATTAATGAGGAAGTGATGCTCATCCTCTCCGGAGGAGAACCGCTTTTACGGAGTGACATATATAAACTTGCCGAGCATGCCTCGGGCAAGGGCATGATGGTGGTCCTTGGCACAAACGGTCTTCTTCTTGATAATGAAACAGCCCTGAAATTAAAACAGAGCGGAGTTTCCGGAATAAGCATCAGCCTGGATTCAATTAATGCCGGCATTCACGACAGTATGCGGTTTATTAAGGGAGCATGGCAACGCGCGGTTGAAGCGATAAAAATCTGCAGAAACAATGGAATATCAGTACAGGTAAACACCGTCATCACAAAAGGCAATTACGATAAAATCCCGGAGATAATTCAGTTTGCCCATTCCCTGGAAGCAAATGTATTCAGCCCTTTCTTTCTGGTCTGTACGGGAAGAGGAGAGCAACTGATTGATATTACCCCTGAGCAGCACGAGCAGGTACTGTCGCAAATTGTGAATTCACAGAAAAAATATAAAGGCATGATGATAAGAACACGATGTGCCCCTACTGTCAGGAGAATATTATATCAAAACAATCCAGAGTCAAGTTTATTGAAGCTTGATGCAGGAAAATGCTTGGCAGGCGTAAGCTATTGCAGGATCACCTCTGAGGGTTCGGTAACTCCCTGTCCATACATGCAAAAAACAACCGATTCTGTTAGAGATAAAAGTTTTGAGGAAATATGGGAAAATTCAGAGGAATTCAGGGCTCTGAGAGAGCCTTCCCTGAAAGGAAAATGTAAAGTATGTGAGTTCAGTCTACTCTGCGGCGGTTGCAGAGCAAGGGCATACGCCTCACATAATGACATGATGGACGAGGACCCCTGGTGTATATATTCTCCAAAAGGAGGACCTGCTATCGCCCCTCCAGTCTTCAGCCTCGCGACTCCCACAAAAGATACTGTTGGCACTAACCGTCTTTTATGGAATAGCGAGGCTGAGGATCTTTTAAAGAAAATCCCATTTTTTGTGCGGCCCATGGTGAGAGGCGCTGTAGAGCGATATGCGACAGATAACAGATACAATGAAATTACCCTTGAGGTTATGACAAAGGCGAGAAAAAATTTCAGTATGGACAAAATGGCGAGGCATTAATGGAACTGAGTGATAAAGACAAATTATTAATTGATCGCATGTCGAGACAAAAAGGCCTCTTTTTGACATTCAGCATAGTCAGCGTTGTCATCGCGGTTTCACTCCTCGCCTATTATGGCCTGATATTAAGAAACATGAGTTCACTCAGATTGGTCCTGATAGTCCTTGTCTTTTTGGCAGGGCGGTCCCATCTAAGGCAATATAGAACCGCGGTAATATTTTATAAATTAAAACAATGGCAGGACAAAAGAGGTGATAAAAATGAAACTTACATCAAATGAAATACCCACTATGTGTCTGGAATGGCTGGTTTCATCCCGCATTGATTTTCTTAAATCAATGAAAGACGGCAACCCGACAAAGTACTTTGCAGCCCATTTACCGGTCATGGCCACGTGGAGTGAAGGTGACCCCTTTCCAGTAAATATGACCGTAAAAGGTCTGGGACTCTTACCCGCTGAGGAGCATCTTCAGCACTATACCGATATCTTCGAAAGTGTCATTGCCGGGGCGCGCTCAATGCCGTGGAAAGAAAGCATGCAGCAGAGGATGAAGGCAATGACACAATTATATGGTGACGTTAATAATTTTGATTCCTGCCTTCTTGGCGGACTCGAGATTTTTGGAGGGAAGACCGTTGCAAACCTCAGGAGCAATCCATATGCAAGTCTGCTTTATGTCGGGATGTCAGACACTCCGAAGGGCATAAAATATATAAGTTTTCAGGTGAACAGCAGAGTAACCACTCTGGACAAGGAAGACCCATACTACAGATTTCTTCTTGCCTCAAGAAAACTCTTTGAGTTCGATAAATTTCATCTATACCAGCCTGACTATCCTTACGGCTATCTAATCAGGGTATCGGAGGTTATCGATAAATCCCCGTACTCCAGGAAATTCAGAAAGGAGTAGAGTTTTTGAAGAGTTTTTATTGTAGAATAGTTTTATTACTGATCACCAATAATTATGGAAATTCACCAGTATAAAGGAGAGTAGAAATATGCAGGACACTTTTAAAAAAATACATTTATTAAATGTATCATTTCTGGCATTAATACTTTTTTCCTGCTTCCTTATAGATTGCCTCTTTCCTTCGGACTCTTCGGCGCTGATTGATGTAAAGGAAGGGGACAGCCCTAAAGAGATTGTCCTCAACGACCTTAAAGGAGAAACAGTCAATGTATCGGGCTATTTCGGGAAAAAATCGGTAATTTTACTTTTCTGGAAATTAACGACAAACAAGGCATTTCTTAATTACTCTATTGATGAACTGCGTTTTCTGAATGATTATTATAAAGAATACCATGATAAATCAGGCCTTGAGATATTCGCAATTTACACTCCCCTGGATTTTAAAGACGTTCCGGAAACCGAGATTTCCTTGGTGCGCAGTCTAATAGAGACGAACGGGATAAAGATCCCTGTTCTGATCGACAGGGGATTTAAATATTTCAGGGACTATGGAGTCATCGCTCTTCCATCGACCGTAATGGTCGGGAAGTCAGGAGTTATAGAATTTATATATTCCAGTTTCCCGATGGCTGCGCATGCGATTATTGCTGACAAAATAGAAGAACTGCTTGGTAATGTTGAGACTGCGCAGAAACGGGCAATCGTGAAGAAGAAAAAGGCGGAAACACAGGCAAAGAAGTTTTACAATTATGCACTTCACATGTCCAAAAGGGGATTGCTGGAACAGGCCCTTTCCGCCCTGAAGAAATCACTGGACCTTGATCCGGACGATTCATGGTCCCACAACCTTATGGGAATCATTTTATGGAAGAAGGGCATCTATGACAAATCAATGGAAGAATTCAGGAATGCAATAGCCCTGGACAAGAACAATATAGCTGCCCATATGAACTATACCGTGCTGCTTATTGAAAGGAATAAATATGAAGAAGCGGAGAAAATCCTTATACGCTCCCCTTCTGCCGAATTTGAATTTAAGGTCAGGGCACATCACCTGCTTGGGGTCGTTTATAATAAGACAGACAGGATTGACAAGGCAATCAGGGAACTTGAGACAGCCAGGAGCCTCTTTAAAAAAGAGTCCGGCCACCTTCACGAATCAACTCCTTCTTATTTTTCCGTTGAGGTATCTGTCCTCCATGGGTTATCAGTGCTATACAGCAAAAAAGGAGAGCATAAAAAAGCGCTTGAAATGCTTCATAAGGCATTTAGCATCGCTCTTGGTCTTGGCAATTTATCGTCTATAGAAAATCTTGGTCTGAGGACCGATTTGATGATCTATGAATAGAAAGTGCCTCATAAACGCAGCTCTGATATGTCTGGCAATCTTTATTCTGCTCCCGATCCTGTCTTCAGAGGTGGTTGATGGGAGTTCACTCCATGAAGGCTCGGGATTCATACAGAAATCAATGCCCTTTGCATCAGGTGCTTCTTCAAAATTTAAATCATCAAAAGAATTTTTGTCCCACACCAATGGTTCCAGTACATGTTCAAGCCAGAAATGCCATTCAGAATTTACGGACAAGAGAAAGTTTTTGCATGACCCTCTCGTGTCCGGAAAATGTTCTGAATGTCACAGCGCCAGGGCTTATCCCAATGAATTCGGATTAGATCCGGTACAGCGTAAAACCTGTGCCCGCTGTCATAAAAAAATGGAACAGGAAATTCAGTCGAGCAAATCCGTACACGGTCCCATAAAAAACGGTGACTGTTCATCCTGCCATGACCCACACCAGTCAGTCCAGCCTTTCCTGCTCAGGGATTCATATAATAAATTATGTCTATCATGTCATAAAATTGCGAGTATTTATGCAGGCAGTTTTGTACATAAACCGGTAAAGGACGGAAATTGCGGACTCTGCCATGATCCCCATGCCTCTAATTTCAAAACCAGGCTGATAGATATCGGTGTTAATCTCTGTATTGTCTGTCATGATACTATGTTAGAGGGAATGACCGGGGACAATCTTCATGAACCAATTATTACATCAGGATGCACTGATTGTCATAACCCGCATTCAGGAAATAACAAGGCACTTTTAATAAGTCCGTCCAGTAAATTATGTTTTAACTGTCATAAGGGGAAAAAGAATGAGGTTGAGCAGTATACACACAAGCATGAACCTGCCTTTAAGGGGCAATGCACCGCCTGTCACTCGCCCCATTATTCAGACACTAAGAATCTTATGCTCGATGATGTTGATGCCCTCTGTTACAATTGTCATAAGAAAAACAGGAAATGGCTGGGAAAAAGCTTTAAACACGGACCGGTAGTACAGGGAAATTGCACGGCCTGTCACAACCCCCATGGCTCAGACAACCCTTTTATTCTCAGACTGGCTTTTCCACACAAGTTTTATTCTGAATATAAAGAGGGGCAATACAGCCTCTGTTTCCTCTGTCATGTTAAACTCCTAGTTGAAGTTGATAATACCAAAACCATAACAAATTTCAGAAATGGAGAAACAAATCTGCACACATTTCATGTGAAACAGAAAAAGGGCAGGACCTGCCGTGCATGTCATAATGTGCATGCATCTAACCAGGAGGGAAGAATTCGTGAGAATTTCCTCTTTGGCAAGTATGAAGTTAGGCTGGAATACTCTCAGACAGAGACGGGCGGAAGCTGTCTTACGGGATGTCATAGAGAATTACGTTATGACAGGGTAAATAAAGTAATCAATGACTTCAGAAAATAAGGGTCTTATTATGCTTGCCAGAGCTGCGGGAATACCCCCTTTCAAAAACCAGCTATAAAACTCGAATAGAAGGACAGACACACAGCTGTCATTATTTTAGATGTATTGTGTCACCTGTCTTGCCCGGGTGTTTCATTTCGGGATGACAATTTTTGCAGTTATCATTCGGCGGGAAAGCGACCTTTCCGTGGCATACACCGCAAAATTCATACTTAAGTATGGACTCCATCGCCAGATCTTCTGTTCCGTATTGTCTGATATTGAAAATCTCCGGATGGCAATTGGAACAGTCCAGCCATTTTCTATGGATCTCATGTGGAAATAATACAGGTGATATACCGACCCATTCGGACTCAATAACTATCTCTCTCTCAAATTTTATCGGACTGCTTTCTTCCAGCACGTAGTTCTCGGGTTTTATAAGGCCATTCTTCAATGCCATTACCCAGTCAACCTCGTTTCCGTTTTTAGCGGGCGGCAGACTGGATAAAGTCTCAAATTTCTCCTTCCCGTATCCGACATCTCCGTTATGACACTTTTCACAGTGCCCTTTGGTATGTCCAAAGGCCAGCTTGTCATTATGACATGCACCGCAGTATCTGCCATACTGGTTCAGCTCTTCCGTGATCATCGTGGTATTGAGCATCATATTAAATTCAAGCTCAAAATGGCAGACCCTGCATGTGTATTTGACACGGTGGCTCCAGTGGGAAAATGTAACAGGCTTGACACCGGCGCTCGTTGAAACCCTGTCTATAAGGATATTTCCGTAGAGTTCAGGTGCGGGCAAGGTTGGAAGTGTCCACCAGACAGACCTCGCTGCCATTGCTGAAACTGCAAATATTAAGAGGAGAATTAAACTTAAATATATAACTTTTTTGTTCATTTCATCTCCTTAATTATTATGTCCTTAATATGACATCGTCGACAGTCAAGGGTCGGGAATGAGACCTTCCCATGACATGTCCCGCAGAATTTTCCATCGAATATATCTTCCATCGTAAATTTTGTTACACCTTTTTTCTCAGCGAATATGTCCGGATGACAGAGTTTGCATCCGTTCCACAGGGCATGCTTTTTATGGGAAAAAATTATCTGGGGCATTGCCTGCTCTTTAGGATTGAAAAGCTCATCAGAAGACTCTTTCTGATTTTCTCTTTTTTTCTGATCGCCATCGAGGCGATCTTTAAGACCTAGAAATCCTTCCTTTTCAGCCCGGATCCAGTTGACACCATTACCAAACTTTGCCCTGGGAAAATCTTTTGTAAAGAGATAAAAGTTTTTTTCAAACTTTACTTTTTTACCATATGAATGACAGCGATCACAGTTCTTCTTCGCCGACCCTGACTGTCCTTTTCCCACCGGGGCAAAGGCCTCTTTCCCGTTATGGCATGCCCCGCAATATAATCCTTTTTTGTTCGCACTTTCTGTAATTCCAGTGCCATTTGGCTCCATCAAAAAGTTTAAGTCTTCATGACATAATCTGCATGTATATTTTGCCCTGTGAAGCCAATGGTTGAATACAACAGGGGCTATTTTGTTTTTTTCAGATAAGTTATTTATTACAACATTGGCATATTCATGGTGCTGGGGCCTTTTCTTTCTTAATCCATAAGAAGTTTCAAATGCCATGGTAATAAACAAAATGACGCTTAATACGATCAATGATAAAAAGTTTATTTTTTTCATTTTCAACTCACCTTTGGTTTAGTTCGGTTATTATAATATTACCAGCACTGATAATGCCTCCCTTTATTAATATATTTCAGACTTCCTATTTATTGATCCAAAAATTTGTCATAATGGCATACTACCCTCAGCACGCCTTGTTTATGGCTTTTTCAATATCATATAGCGCACTGGCGACATTGCACCCCTGTTTCCTTTCTCTCTGTTTTTTCCGTCATAGGCAACCACAGAGAAAGGAATGTACTTATTGGTCATGAGTATAATATCATTTTCACTATTTGTATTTAAACGTCTTTTAAATATAAGCCTGTATATCCCGTTATTATAACTGGATACTGACTCAACATCTGTCTTTTCCTGTCTGATAAATACATCCATTTGCAGTCCTGATGCATTTAACTCAACAACACTATTGTCAGATGCCTGCCAGTACCAGAGATTAATAAGATTTCTGGCTACAGGGAATTGCAACCGGATCGCGTCCGGTGGGAAACCACCCCCCCCCTTATCAGGCTTCTTGTCAATCCATTCAAGCATAATCGCCACTTCAGAGGCTGTATAGAGCCCTCTGATTCTTATGTTTGTGATCATTGAGATCAGGGTCATTCCAAATACTTTTTTACCTTCCATTTTCAGGTCAATATAATCAGCACTGTTCCAAAGCACATCGTCTGTTGAGGAGGGGATTTTGTCCGCTTTATTAACTGATAATGTGCTTCCTAACTTCCTGTTAAACTGAACCGATTTTAAAAAGTGCGAGAGGCTCCACCTCTCTTTATCTGAGTAAGCACTCTGAAAGGAAGGCATAGGTGTGCCATCAAGACCTGTGGTAACAGACCTGAACAAATCCTCAAGGCTTGAGCCGTTTCTTAATTCCCAGGGGTATGTAAGGTTACTTGGCCATATCTTCTCCCCCCAGTCATCCTTGAAATTTGGCTGCCATCCTTTCTCTCCATCTCCCCTGCCATATTTGCCGTGGCATTCCCAGCATTTTGCTTTATCAAATATCTTTATACCCAATACAATCATCTCATCACCTGCTGGAGGCGGCTTTCCAATCGCAATGGGTTCTCCCTCAAATTCAAACATCTCTTCTGCAAACATCTTGATATATTCAATTAAAGCATCAAGCTCTGTGTCACTGAACTTGCCTTTCCACCCAAACATGGACGTCCCGGGAAAGCCTACCAATATGCTCCGCTTCAGATCATCATCAGTAGGCGGCTCCCCAGAAGGTGTAGATCGGAACTTATACATGCCTGATGTAAAGTCCCTTGGTGTCGGAAATGTAAAATCACTTGCTTCGCCCTTACCGTCGCCATTAAATCCATGACACCTTGCGCAATAAGCTTCATACAGCTCTTTCCCAAGTGTGTTCTCCTCTTCCTCATCCTCTTCTTCCTCTTCATCCTCTTCATCCTCTTCTTCGTCCTTATCTACTTCAAGGTTTTCTGCCTGCGCAATGAGAATAGGCTCCTGCATCGATGCTCTTAATATTATTTCATTCTCACTGTCGTGCCATGCATCAACATTGAAAACAAACAACAGCAAAACGGACAGCAAGGCAATTAAAATGATTTTGCATAAATTGTTATTCTTTTGTGATCTCATTATTCCTTACTACCTAAGGCCTTAATTGTTCCTCAACATTATCCTCACCATCTTCAAAAGATGGACCGATCCACTCACCAAAACCATAAACATTCATTCTGATTGGCCCCAACGTATTGCCTACATAAACGAGATATTTCAGGTCAAAATCCTTATCCGCATATTTTTTGAAATACTCTATGTTGTGATAGTCTATGTATACCGGACCCGGCATATACATCTGTCCCACGTCCAACCCGAATCCACCGAAGAAGATCAGGAGATCAGTGGTCTCATCATCAAATATCTGGACATTTTCAAATGCGGCATCAACAACATACAGGTTGCCATCTTTATCTACATCAAGCCCCTTTGGCCTTGCAAACGCACCTAGGGTATCGCCCGGGTAACCAAAAGTTTTAAGATAAGCGCCGTCTGGTGCAAACTTCTGTATCCTGAAATTAAAGAAATCATTTACATATAAATTGCCCTGTTTGTCCACTATCGTATGAGTTGGTTTATAAAATTTTCCTTTCTTAAGCCCTATACCACCAATTATATTAATAGTCTTACCCGAGTATTTATCTAAAACCACTACATAGTGTTTATTCATATCACATACATAGACATTGTTCTGAAATACCGTTACGTCAACCGGCTTATCAAACTGGTCTCTGTAAGCATATAGTTTTATGAGTTCATTGTTGCTATCAAAAACCAATATCTGCTTTTTCCTGAAGTCCGTTATATACTTGTAATCATCCTCAGTAACCCATATTCCTGTTGACTCATAATCACCTTCAATATAGTCCAGTTCTTTCTTTTCGAGATCGACGATTAATATTTTTTTGTACGACAGGTCTGATATATATATTTTCCCCTTGACTGCGCCAATATCATAAGGCCTTTTAATCTGTAACAATTGAGTCCCGCCAATTGGGGATTTCCTGATTCCTATATCATCTTTATTTGTAATGGATACCAGGAACTGAAGTTTTGGCTGGTGTGGCGGCATGGGATAAAATACTGCCTTTAACTTCTGCCGGTCCGGCCCGGAATCAACTCCTGCCTGCTGCTGATCCAGATCAGAGTCTGTTTTAACTTCAGGGCCAGTCAATTCGGAGCCAGTTTCAACTTTCTTTTTGGCAACCTCGGAATCTGTTTGTACTTTCTTAACAGACGTTGCACATCTGAGGAGTACCATAGCAGCAAAAAGTACCATTAATACTTTTATCATCATTTTTTGTTTAATGATCATGAAGATTTCTTTTTTGTTGCTGTGTCAAATTCGTAATTCACTGTCTTATTCCTTTATTCATACAGCAGCATTTACTTTTTATGACAGGTAATGCAGATTTCATCCTTGTTTACTCTCAGAAGTCTGGTACCGGCAACTGACTCCTCATCATGCGCATCGTGACAGCTTGAACACTGGATTTTTCCATTGTGAAGAACTTCCGAGATTGGTCCACTCACACCCATTTGCGTCTGGTCAGGGTCCCTTAATTCGGCCCTTCTCACATCATATTCCAGAGATACAAAATGATGCAGATTGAATACATCAGGAGCTATTACACCATCATGGCAGCTAAGACACAGCTTTGAAAGTCCGTCAGGCAGACCACCCTCTTTACCGGTAACTGGCGAAGTCCAGCTTGTGTCATATATGCTGATAAGTGATGAACTCCATATGGAGTTATAAAGATCATAAGTAAATGAGCTTACTTTGCGGTTCCAACGTAAACCATCAGCGTAGTGCTTATTTTTATTACTGCGACGACGACGGTGTGGTATATGACATATACTACAAATTTTAGTTATCGGTAACCAGGATTTGTGAGAAAAGTTATGGCTACTTTGTTCTGCTGCCATACCACGTGCTGTATCTATTGCCATTGCTGAACTGCTCACACCGGCTATGGTCAATATCGTTAAGATAAGGCTTAGCAGTTTTGTCATATTGTTTGAACAAGCTTTTCTTTATTTTGTCAGGAGTTCACTTATTAAAAGAAGCAATAATTGCGCCAAATAAAATATAACAATTTACCTGTTTTTAAAGTATGAAGGAAACACCTTGAAAACATTGAAAATAATACCTTAAGATCAAGGCTGAAAGATGCATATTATTAATGTTTATTGAATTTATACTAAATTGGAATGAGTGTAAATGTGGAGTTTTTGCCCCAATAATTCACGATATTTCATACTAACTGATTTAAATCAATAATATATTTAATAAAGACATATGTGTCCCATATTGGGACATTTTTGGCACATTCCATTCCGTATTTTGAGAGACTCTCTTCTATCTATCTTTGATTTTCAAATACATAAATATTATACAGGATTTTTTTTGAGAAGATAGCCTTATATAACTGAGATTAGGTTAGATATATTAAAGAGGATGCTGACTCATGTTTAGGGGACATGGCTGAAGATAATAGGCGAGCTATTAGGATCAGTGTCAGCATCCTCTAATTCTGCGATCAAAAACTAAATGCTGTATTTCAAGCATAAAGAATACAGGTAATTTAATCAATACCTTATCTAATTTAAACCTTTTCTCTTTAAATGCCTGAAATATCGTTTCCTGTTAATGTAACTGCAAATCACTATAGATAAAATAACTGCAGCATATATTAAATAATTGACCCATGCAGGTTCATCGTATCCATAATAAATGCCCAACCTATCAAATAATATCTGAAGAAACGGGTAAATAATAAGAAATCCAACGAATCCGCCAAATAAAACACTTGACACAATTGCATATATCAATAACAAATACTTGTGAATTGTTTTCTTCATCAATCCTGTATTAAATTCCCTGTATTATTAAGATATCATTCTGACAGATCAAAAAACTTCTGTCAGATCTGTGTAATTCGATTGAATTATCCTACTGAAAGACAAGATTGGGGAATTAATGAGTTAAACAGCGCCATCCCTTTTGAGAACCACCTTCACAGTTTTGAATAAGATAACAATATCCAGCCACAGGTTCCAGTTTCTCACATACCACGAATCAAGAGCAATCCTGTGATCATAACTAACCAGGCTTCTGCCGCTGACCTGCCATAGACCGGTAATACCAGGAGGCACACAGAAACAGAGTGCTGCCTGATCTTTGTAATAGTTCTCGATTTCCTCCTTTGTCACAGGCCTCGGCCCCACAAGGCTCATCTCACCTTTAAGCACATTAAATATCTGAGGTAATTCGTCAAGTGATGTCTCCCTGAGAAATTTGCCGATCTTAGTAATCCTCGGGTCATTTTCAAGCTTCCAGTGATTGTGCCACTCATCCTTTGCAGCAACATTACTCTGTAATAAATTATTAAGCCTTGTCTCTGCATCATTAAACATGGTTCTGAATTTATAACATTTAAACGGTTTATTATTTTTATCCATCCTCTGCTGTGAATATATGGCACTGCCGGGAGAAGTTATTTTTATAAGTAATGAAATAACGATCATAGGGATCGCAAGTACAATCATTAAAATAGCAGAGGATAAAAGATCAAATATCTTTTTTGTTAATATATTTACAGGTCTGGCAAGGTTGTTTTTTACTTCCAGGCCGATCGCCTGCTCCTGAAAAAAATGCTGCAGATTCGTCCCCAGTACTGTTATTCCAAACAGGTCCGGAATAAGTAGAATGTTCTGTGCCTTGTGTTGAAGGCTGTTTATGAGTGAAACAAACTTCTTTTTTTCACAACCCGGCATCGCAATTACAATATCATCTATACCACACCTTCCAATATATTTTTGTGCTTTCTCTACTCCTGCATGTATTTTTATTCCACATATCCTTTTACCGATCTTCTCAGGGTCGTCATCCAGGAAGCCGACCACGTTCATCCCAAGGTTTTTGTCTCTTTTCAGGGCATTACATATCATTTCGCCCGTCTTTCCGGCACCAAGCACAAGAACTTTTTTCCTGAGAAGCCCGAAATTTATCAGGAATTTTTTGGCATTAGTTCTAATCAGTGGCAATACAGGAATTGAAATTGCGCACATGACCACTAATACAGTTCTTGAAACCCGTTCTCCGACTTTTCCAAGATACAGGATCGAAAACATCGCAAGGGTGGAAAAGAATACTACTTTCCACAACATCTTTATCTCATCCCAATATGAAAATCGCTTAGTATAGAGTCCCTCATAGGTGAAAAAAAAGAGCCAGACCGGAAATACCCACCAGAAGAAAGTGATGCCGATCTGGGGGAATTCCGGAAAGTTCGAAAAGTTAGGTAACAGATGTTTTCTGATATACATTGCACCCTGCAGTACAATAAAAATCGAAATAATGTCCGTTAACATAAGCAGGGCTATCCCTGTATTTCTCTTTAACATCGTTAATTAACCTGCATTATTCAATATCTTAAATCAAAGCAGGTATCCAAAAAAAATTTTGAATACAGCAATATACATTTATTTTATACATATTCATATAACTGATGAATATACATAGTGTATCAGAAACCAGATCAGTAAAAGCCGCTCCCAAAACTTTTTTTGGATACCTGCTTTGCCGTATTAATAATATGGGTAAAACAAGATAGACATAAATTAAGAGCGTAAATATGTATTCGAATGAAGATATTGTAGAGATTATATAATAAATGGTCAATAATACCTTTATTTCCAAGGCAAAATGATAAGTTGTGATAATACAGATGAAAAATACCCTTTTGCCGTGATAAACTGATTCATGATTTATCTCAATAACAGGATTGTTCCGAACAACAAGGCCGTTATCTCTGTTTATGATCATGGATTCCTCTACGGTGACGGGATTTACGAGACATTGAGGGCTTATGATGGAATCGTTTTTATGCTTGATCAACACGTTGACCGTCTTTTTCGGTCAGCTTCGATGATCGCACTGAAGATCAAAAAGACTCCTGATGCAGTAAAAAAAGCTGTGTATAAAACTCTGTCTGTAAACAGGCTGAAAGAAGCCGTGTTAAGAATAACGGTTTCGCGGGGCTCAGGACCTACAGGCCTGGACCCGGCACTCTGCACAGACCCGACGTTTGTAATTATTGTCAGGAAATTTATACATTTCCCGAAAACGTACTACAAAAAAGGTGTGAAAATCGCCATAGTTGACACAAAGCGTAACTTCAAGAATGCGTTGAATCCTCAAATTAAATCACTCAACTTTTTAAATAACATACTTGCAAAGATAGAGGCTAAAAAAAAAGATGCTTATGAGGCGACTATGAAGAACTACAGAGGATACATAGCAGAAGGCACGGTATCTAATATTTTTTTTATAAAAGACCGGATTCTTTGTACGCCCGGTCTCGATGTCGGAATACTGGATGGAATTACCAGGAGTATCATTCTTGAGAGCGCAAGAGATGCAGGAATTCAGGTGGTAGAGGGAAGATTCAAAGAAGATGATTTGTATAATGCGGATGAAATGTTTATATCAAATACAACTATGGAAGTAATGCCGGTTTCAGAGATTGATAATAAAACAATAAGTTCAAGGGCCGGCAACCTGACAAAAATGCTCCATAAATCATACACAAAAAAGATCAAAAATTACATAATGACAAATAGAGGATGTTAATTGAAAGTTAAACTTGCAAAGACCGCCGGCTTTTGCATGGGAGTACGTCGGGCGATGAACATAGTTCTTGACGAGGCCCATAAAAAGAAGGGGAAGTTATACACGTACGGCCCTCTTGTTCATAATCCACAGGCAATAGAGATGCTTAAACATAAAGGAGTCGAAATTCTCAAAAAGGACAATGATGTCTCTGATTCAACCGTTATCATAAGAGCACATGGGGTACCCCCTGAAGAACGCTCTAAATTAAAGGAGTCGGGAAACCTCGTATGCGATGCTACCTGTCCCCATGTTGCAAAGGCTCATGCAATCATAAAAAAGGAAGTAAGGGAAGGATACAAGGCGATCATCATTGGCGACAGGGGGCATGCGGAAGTAAATGGTCTGCTCGGATATGCCAAAGAGAATGGATTTGTAGTCGAAAATACCGCTGATATTGACAACCTACCAGAAATGGATAAGGTCTGTGTAGTAGCTCAGACAACTCAGGACCGTAAAAACTTTCAGGAAATAATCGAAAAAATTAAAACAAAATTTTCCGATACCAGAATATTTGACACTATATGTGACTCAACAAACATGAGACAGGAAGAAGTCCTTGAACTTGCAAAAGAGGTGGATGTGATGGTTATTGTCGGTGGTAAAAACAGTGCAAATACAAAAAGGCTATATGAAATTTCCCTTTCAACAGACACCCCCTCTTTTCATATCGAAGATGATGATGAACTTGATCACCTCGGCCTTGAGAAATTTGAGAATATCGGCTTAATGGCAGGAGCTTCTACACCAAACTGGGTCATTACTAAAGTCATCGACAGGATAAAATATCTCCTGAAAAAGCAGCGCGGCAGAATGTTCAGAACTATAGAGAGCATAGGCAACTTTCTGCTGGAAAGCTCATTATATTTAAGCCTTGGCGCTGTCAGCATGTATTACGCCATTGATTCATTTCAGGGAATTAGACCTTCTACCACCATGATGTATATAATTTTTTTCTATATTTTTGCTATGCATAATTTTAACAGGTATTATGAACGATTAAGAAACGAATACTCTGAACCGGCACGTACCCGCTTTTTTGAAACTTATGGGAAAACTCTTATCGTAGCAGCTTTTATAGCATCATTATCAACACTTTATCTTTCATATCTCTTAGGATTGAAAACATTCTTTCTTCTGCTATTTTCTTACTTTATGGGGATCATATATAGTGTAAGAATTATACCCCTCAAACCCCTGTCGTTTATAAATTATAAAAGACTTAAGGATATTCCGGGGTCAAAGGACATCTTTGTGTCTGTTGCATGGGCATGGATTTTAGTTATGATACCTATGTTCAATAAGGACATATATTTCTCATATGAGGCAATGTCAGTACTGGCGTTCACGCTCATAACGGTATTTACGAGATCCGTGGTATTCGATGCGGTCAGGATCGAAGGTGACAGGATAGTGGGAAGAGAAACTATACCTATACTTATAGGTACAAAACATACCAGAACGATGTTACTTCTTTTTACTTTAATGATCAGCGTTTATTTGATACTGTCCTCTATGTTGGGCCTTATCCCTTCGCTCGGCTACTATCTTATTATATCACCGATTTTCATCATATTTTGTCTGTACCTCTTTCATAAACAGCGGATGCAGCCGAGCAGGCTGTTTGAGGCGGTAATTGACGCAAATTTTATTCTTACAGGGCTTATCGCCTATGTATGGCAGTCAGTCCATTAGCCGGAATTATTTATAACTATTTTAAATCAAGGCAGGTATTCAAAAAAAACGTTTTGGGAACGGCTTAAACCTTGAACCGTTTCAGTACTAATACAGCATTGACTCCGCCAAAACCAAATGAGTGTGATATCGCTATATTTATATCTTTCTTTATAGTTGACGTCACATAATTAAGTTCACAGTCAGAATCAGGAGTATCAAGATTAACCGTAGGGGTTATCGTATTCCTGTATATGGAAAGTGCGGTAATCGCCGCCTCCACAGACCCGGCAGCGCCAAGCATATGACCCAGCATCGATTTAGATGAGCTGACACTGATCTCCCGTGTCATTTCCCCAAACACATTCTTAACAGCCATCGATTCTGCAGCATCGCCGAGTGGAGTTGATGTTGCGTGAGCATTTATATAGTCAACATCATCAGTCCCTATATTTGCATCATATAATGCATGATGAATAGCAAAGGCTTCTCCCTCTGGATCAGGCTTTGTCTGGTGAAAGGCATCTGAAGACATTCCATATCCGACCAGCTCAGCATAAATTCTCGCACCTCTTTTTAATGCATGATCCATATCTTCAAGTACAAGAATCGCTGCGCCCTCAGCGATCACAAAGCCATCCCTTTCCGAATCAAACGGTCTGCTCGCCTTTTCAGGCTCTTTATTTCTCTTTGAAAGCGCACCGGAAGCTCCATAACCTCCAACTGCCATCCTGCATAATGGCGCTTCTGTCCCTCCGGTAAACGCCAGTTTGATTTCTCCATTGCGTACCATCCTGAAAGCCTCTCCGATCGCATTCGTTCCTGATGCACAGGCGGTTGAGATACCGAGAGCGGGCCCCTTTATACCTAATTTTATTGATATGAAAGATGAAGCCATGTTTATCGCGCTGGAAGACATAAGGTATGCTGAAAAAGGCTTGCCTGCTGTAAGATGCTTTTCGATAGCTGTTTCAAGGCTTGTGATCCCTCCCCTGCCTGAACCGATAACGACACCTGTTGAGTGCGAGAGTTTAGAGAAAAGAGGTTTCGGTAGTCCTGCATCTTCAAATGCCATTATTGCGGCTGAAGCTGCGTATTGGACAAATGGGTCAAGCCTTAAGATCTCTTTTGGGAACATATAGTTTTCAGGAGAAAAATCTTTTAATTCACCCGCTATCCTGCTCGGAAGACCTGATGGATCAAATCGTTTAATGCCAGTTATTCCTGACAGCTTACTGACTAAATTCTTCCAGGTTGTTTCTATATCTGATCCAAGCGGGGTAACAGCACCAATACCTGTAATAGCCACCCTTTTCATAGCAGTTTATATTAGCACAAGTTACTTCCAACATATGATATTAAGCGCCCGGTTTTGAGTCATTTTATAGTCCTTTAACCTACATTATTCATAAATATCTTGAATCAAAGCAGGTATCCATAGAAAATTTTAGTGGCAAACGCTATGATACAACCATGGCCAGAATCAAGAATGTGGAAGAGCTGTTTAAAAAAGGATATAATTGTGCTCAATCATTACTTGCAGTGTACGGGAACGATTTTGGAATCGATTACGAAACAGCGCTTAAAATCGCAAGTGCATTGGGCGGTGGAATGGGCAAAACCGGTGACACATGCGGTGCTGTTACCGGAGCTTTGATGATTATAGGTCTCAAATATGGCGCATTAGACGCGGAAGACAAGAAATCTGAATCGATCACATATAGCATTTCACGGCAATTCATCAAAAAATTCGAAGCAAGAAACAGCACCGTCGTCTGCCGGGATCTTCTTGGATTCGAGATCGGCTCAACTAATTATCAGAATAATAAATATGAAAAATTATAAGTATTTTTTTATTTTCAACCCATTCA
>CAYPIT010000001.1:0-25655 GCA_964410825.1 uncultured Nitrospiraceae bacterium | reverse complement strand
CTTCCGGTTCGTGTACAAGTCATGGAGATCAAGGTAATGATATCAGCGGAATGGCAATTTACTGAAAATAGTTTTTAATATTAACCAGTTACATGAATAACAGTCAAAAGTTGTAAATTGGAAGAAGAAAAATTGGCTAACTAATACATATTGTATAAAATTCATTTATTTGATACCAAATATTAATTCACTTATGTTAGAATATCACTTGCTTAACCATTGGAATATAAATACAAATTAGAATCTACCAGGATTTTTTAGTTTCTTGTCGAGTGATGTTCATTTTCAGCAAGAGACTATATACAAGACATATCAAAGGAAGAGGGTAAGAGAGTTTGGAAATAAAAGTACACGGGAACAATATAGAAAAAGCGATCAGGGATCTAAAAAACAAGCTTCAGAGAGAAGGTTTTTTTAAGGAATTGAAAAAGCGCAGGTTCCATGAAAAACCTTCTGTAAAAGAGAAGCAAAAACGTATCGAAGCGCGTAAGAAAAAGATGAAGGCCCTGAGATTCAAGAGAAGCAAGTAAGTTAGTTGGAACTGCAGGATTATTTTTTACGTCTGTTGTACTTTATATTAACCTCATATGATACGCTTGAGTGATTCGCTGTCAGATTACCATTCTTGCCTTTACAATCCATTTTTCCCTTTAACACTCTCTTATTGTTTTTGATCTGTTTGGCTATCAGACGTGTTAGATCAAACCCGCCTTCCTCACAGCCTTTTATCATGCACTCCATGTTAAAATAGGCATAACTTGTAGGGAAAAAATTAACCATACGCTCCATAAGAACACGATTTGCAACATTGTGATAATATGTCATATTGATCACAATGCCTGATACCCTGGGGTATTTATCAGACATTAACCCCGCCTTCTGCTTTTTCTCTTTCTGAATTTCCGCTTTTTTAAGATAATTCTGTTTAGTTGCCATATCGTTATTTATAAACTGAGTTTCTCATGAACTACTTATAGACTTAAAATTCATGTTATTTTTTCTACATTTACTGCCTTGGGCCCCTTTTCGCCCTGCTCAACTTCGAAACTTACGGAATCACCTTCGACGAGGGATTTAAATCCACCGCCCTGAATTGATGAATAATGGACAAAAATGTCTCCACCATCTTCACTGGTGATAAATCCATAACCCTTTGTTTCGTCAAACCATTTTACAGTACCATTAGGCATCCTATTTCCTCCTCAATAAAAAAAATCATCAAATAAAAAAAGACCACTAAGTTCAAAGTATTTGTGGCCTCTATTCTGCTTACAAAAGCTTCATAAACTTTTGTATATTGACAGAATTTAATCAAAAAAGTCAAGAAGTTGTAACAATTTCAGTGATATTACGCAATGTTGTAACTTGATGATTCAAAGCTTTTATTCAGACGACATTGATATCAATTTGATTAAATCAATCAGGGAAAAACTGATAACAACCGTTTAAACCAGCCCTAAAATAATTTCTTTTTCTTCCAGATCAACTCGATCTACCCGAATATTTATCGTCTGACCAATGCCAAAAGTCTTTTTTCTGCGTCTGCCGCTTAGACGGTAATTTTTTTCGTCGAACCGGTAATAATCATCAGTCATCGAAGAAACATGCAGAAAACCTTCAACAAAGAAATCCCTTAACTGCACCTTTAACCCATGCGGTGTAATATGCGTTACGGTTCCTTCATATTCATCTCCTACCCTGTCTTTCATGAACCATACGCGCATGGCATTGATAATTTCCCTTTCTGCTTCATCAGCAGTGCGTTCGCTTTTTGAAGAATTGGAAGCTATATCCGGCAAAATCTTTTTCAGATGATCTCTTTTCTTTTCAGTCATCTTATTCTTACTGAGTGCATCCTTCAAAATTCTGTGTATAACAAGATCCGGATAACGTCTGATTGGAGAAGTGAAATGAGTATAGCATTTTGATGCCAACCCGAAATGCCTGATGTTATCTGTAAGATACTTTGCCTGCCTGAGGGAACGTAAGAGCAGGACGTTAAGAAAAGATTCTTCGCCGGTGCCCTTAATTTTCCGGAGTAATGAATGGAAAGCCCGAATGCCGGATTGTTGCATATTAAAGCCAAAGGCACTAAAAACCGGTTTCAGTTCGTCCAGTTTAGCTGGATCAGGTTTTTCATGTACTCTGTAGATTGATGGGGTTCCCGACTCTTCCAGATATGAAGCAACAGCCTCATTTGCGGATATCATGAATTCTTCGATCATCATGTGGGCAAGGTTTCTTTCGGCTTTTACAATCGCCTCAGGCCTCCCTTGTATGTCAAGCAGTACTTCCGGTTCGGGCAAATCAAAATCAAGGCTTCCGCGCTTTATTCTCTGATTCCTGAGAAGGCCGGACAATTCCTCCATCATTTCAAGGCGATCAACAAGACGATCATATCTTGATAGCTCATCTTTATCTTTATCCACGAGTATATTCTTGACTGAGGTATAGGTCATTCTTTCATCGCTGCAAATTACGCTCTGGTAGAAACTCTTTTTTAATATCTGACCTGTCTGGTTGAAATGTATCTCAACAGTAAAAGTCAGCCTGTCTTTCTGAGGGACAAGACTGCATAAATTATTTGACAGTTTCTCGGGTAGCATCGGAACCACACTGCCCGGGAAATAAACGCTCGTACCTCTTTTCCTTGCCTCAAGATCAAGAGCTGAATCCCAGGTCACATAATAGCTCACGTCTGCTATATGGACATATAGAATGAAGCCGCGTTTCGACTTGCTTATCGAGACAGCATCATCAAAATCTTTTGCCGTTTCACCGTCAATTGTTAATGTCAGCAGCTTTCGGCAGTCGACCCTGTTTCTGAATTGACCCCTGGCCTCTTTCAATCCCCTGGTTTCGGCAAGTACTGATGCAGGGAATTTGTTTGGAAGAGCGTATTCTTCGATTATCAGTTCAATTTCCTGCCTTGGCTCAGTTATTCGTGGAAGGACCTTAAGTATTTTTCCTTCAGGCGGGGTCGCGGTCGATGGGAATGCAGTTATTTCTGCTGTAACCATATCGCCTACTGCAGCTTTTCCTGTATTCTTGGGACTTATCAAAATATAGTAAGGAACTTTCCTGCTTTTTGGTTTAACGTAATACATATTTCTTTGTTTACAGAGTTCTCCGATAATCTTTTTCTGTGTACGTTCAAGAATTTTTATTACACTGCCGTCTCTTTTCAGAGGATTTTCTATGCGGGCCACTATGCGGTCTCCTGTCATTGCGCCCATAGTTCTGCGAGGCGGAATAAATACATCCTGTTCCCCGGACTTTTCAGAAACCACAAAGCCGTACCCGTCCCTGTGTGCTTCAAATGTACCGGTAATAAGGTTCATTTTCTCGGGCAGCCCGTAATGTCCGGCTTTAGTCTTTATAATTTCACCGGATTTGATTAGCGATCGGAGAATACGTTTTAGTGTTTTGTATTCCTTCTTATTTAATCGGAGTGAATCAGCTATTTCACTGAACTTGACAGGCCTGTTAATTCGCTTCTTTAGGAATTTAAGAATCGATTCCTGGTTAATAACAGATTTGGGAGTCATGATAAATTATGTTTTGAATTGCTTTATATAAAAAATCAAAATCGCTCTGGCTTAAGGTCTGCATTCTTTAAGCTGCTGATCTGTCATAGACAACCTCTCCCTCCCTCATAACAATACTTTTAAATTTTGTTGCTTTGCCTGAAAGATCGATAATATCCACACGTTTCGATAAAGTTCGCAACATTTCTCCATAGAATTTAAAAAAACTCTCGGGAGGCACATCCATTACTGCAAAATCATAGTCATTAATATCTTTCTCCTCATTGTAGAGAGCAGACCCAATCAGATATAACTTTCCTATCTCATGTTTTTTGGCAATCTCAATGGCTTTATCAAGCTCTTCCTTCAGAATCATAATTATTCCTCCTATATTTCAGGTCATATTGCTACCTGCATAATACCTTTACTATAGTTATTTTATCATCTTTCATAAAGCACCGTTTCTTTATGCGCAGCAGGATAAATAATCGTTCCTATAATATCCTTAAAATGACTCTTGATCTTTTCTACAATTTCTTTCAAATGCATGTCGATGTCTATAATAATTTTCTCTTAATAAAATTATCGAGGTTCAACCTCGATAGAATCTAATGCTGATACCGTTCGTTTTTTTCGAAAGTTGATTAATTTACTTCTTAATTCATCACTAATCATAAATCATAAAACAATATTTTTATATCAGTTTACCCTGGTCATCATCAAATTCAAACAATTTATCCTGTTCTTCGGGATTTTTTGATTTCATTGTTTTTGCTATCTCTTCCCATTTGCCGGCAAACTCTGTATCTAATTGTTCCTGATATGTCTTGACTGAATCATCAAGTTTTTCAATATTATTCATATTAAGCACACGATAGAGCAGACGGCGATTCAGTAAAGGTAAGGGAATGCTTGTGTTAACAGTGGCAGACCTTATCTTTCTGCATTCACTACAGTAAATGCTTGAAAAATGCTCTTTGTCGTGTACTTCTACAAAATGCAGATCATTAATTGAGGAACAGACAGAGCATGAAGGGAATATGCTCTCCGGCTCCGGGTCATCCGGAAAATCAAGAAGAAGCTGTCGCTTATCAATCTCCAGAAGCTTACCCGGCCCGGTTCCATGCGTGAAGGCTTCTCCTGTGCGATATAATTAACTAAAAAATCATATACCGTTGAATGCTCACTGCCTTCAGTTTTTGTCTTGTTATCCAGTAGCATTTAATTAATAAAATATATCAAACCTTATAATTTTCCTACGAAAATATTTTTTTGTAAGAATCAAACTTGTCCACCTACGAAGATTAAAATAACCAACACAATAATCAGTGCGATCAGATACCTGAAGGGTTTCCTGCAAAGGAGGTAATAATGATTGTTCGATATTGTCGAAGATCCCCAGCATCGTTATAGCCCCATTGAATGCCCCTTGTCATATACTAAGCCATAAATTATTCTGTAAATTATAATACTTACAGTAAATATGTGTGGAGATTATTGCAAAACAGAGAAAGGTGTAAGACTGGTTTAAACAAGTCGTCCACTTAATTATCTCTGTTAAACCTCACCCGGCGAGGAGCGTATTATTATGGTATAATCAATTCCAGTAAGGGACATGGGTTGAAGATTTCAATTTAAATAAACCGCTGGAACGCCTAAGCGTCGTTTGACGACCGACGTGCGACGTTAGAGTATTATTTAGGGGGACAATTATGAACAAGCTTATTCCGCAGGAAGTTGTTGAGAAAAGGATTTACCTGATTAGGCGCCAAAAGGTGATGATTGACAGGGATTTGGCCGAACTTTATGGTGTAGAGACAAGAGTATTAAATCAGGCGGTAAAAAGAAATATTAAACGATTCCCTGAAGATTTTATGTTTGCTTTAACCAGGGCTGAAATTATGAACTTATCACAAATTGTGATAAGTTCCAGAATAAAGCATGCACCTAATGTTTTTGCATTTACAGAGCAGGGAGTAGCTATGCTGTCGAGTGTACTTAAAAGCGATAGAGCGGTGCAGGTTAACATAGAAATAATGCGAACTTTTGTAAAGCTCCGTAAAATGCTTGTTTCAAATGCCCAGCTTGCACGTAAGCTCAAGGCCCTTGAAAAAAAGTATGATAAGCAATTTAAAGTAGTATTCGAGGCTATCTATAGCCTTATGGAAGCTCCGGAGAAGAAAAAACAGAAAATCGGATTCAGTCGGGAGAGAGAAGAGCATTAGTTGTTATCGAATATTCCGAGGCTAAGCCTCGGTAGCAGTAACTGGATTCCGGCTTAAAGATTGCCGGAATGACACAGCATGACTCAAAGATACGGGGTCAGGCACTGGCAGATTCTGCCAACTTTTTCTCGAAAGAACCTTATTTTTTTGCGGCAAAGTTAATTATTTCATTCACCATCGCATCTATTGTCGCTTCTTCAGGCATGATACTTACTTTCAGGCCTCTCTTTTCTATCGCCTTTGCTGTAACAGGCCCGATAACAGCAATGGTAACGTCTTTTAACAGGGCTTCAGCTTCTTTGCCCATTATTTCGAAGAAGTTATTGAAAGTAGCAGCACTTGTAAAAGTGGCAAGAGATATTTTGCCTTCCTTGAAAAACCGTTTCAGCCTTTTGCCTAAAAAATCAGGTTTGTCCGCCCTGTATGTCACGGGTATGTCAATTTCGCCACCCAGTTCCCTGACTTTATCCGGGAATATTTCTCGTGCCACTTCAGCTCTTGGAAGGAGAAAGCGTACACCTTTAAGCCCGACTTCACCGTACACTTCAATGAAAGATTTTATCAGACCTTCAGCATTAAACTTTTCAGGCATCATGTCTACCTTGATCCCATATCTGCTGATCGCTGATGCTGTCTTTGAGCCGACAGCGCATATTTTTATACCCTTCATTTCCCTGATATCTTTGCGCTGCTCAAAAAACCTCTGGAAAAAGAATTTGACGCCATTACCGCTAGTAAATATCAGCCAATCATAAGAATCGATTTTATCTATTGAGCTGTCCAGTGCTTTCCAGTCTGCCGGAGGAACAATCCTGATAGTGTGAAATTCAAGTATTTCGGCGCCCAGTTCTTCCAGTCGCGCAAACCCTTCAGCATGTTCTCTTGTTACAAGTATGCGTTTACCAAAAAGGGGCTTTTTTTCATACCATTGAAGTCGCTTCCTTAATCTGACAACTTCTCCAACAACCATAACCGCCGGAGGTTTGATCTCATTTGCCTTGACAATATTAGGTATTGTTGCAAGGTCACCGACTATTGTTGTCTGGTCTGCCCTGGTTCCCCATCTGACCACCGCAACCGGAGTGTCGGGATTTCTTCCGTTTTCGATCAGGTTTTTGCAAACCTGGTCAATGTTCTTGACTGCCATAAGGAAAACGATTGTTCCAATCCCTGTTGCAAGCCTGGACCAGTCGATAGAGCTTTCCTTTTTAGTAATGTCTTCATATCCGGGGACAACAGCAAGGGAAGATGAATATTCCCTGTGAGTAAGGGGGATTCCCGCATAAGCGGGAGCAGCGATTGCCGAGCTTATGCCTGGAACCACCTCAAATTCTATCCCTTCATGCGACAGCACTTCTGCTTCTTCGCCGCCCCTTCCGAATACAAAGGGATCACCGCCTTTTAACCTGCAGATAATCTTTCCTTCCATCGCTTTTTCAACAAGAGTTTTATTGATCTGGTCCTGAGTCATTGTGTGCTGTCCACCGCGCTTGCCGGCATATATAAATTCTGCATTGTGATTTATATAGTTGAGAATCTGAGCATTTAGATGAAAATCATATACCACCACTTCTGCCTTCTGCAGGTATTTCAGTCCTTTTACTGTGAGCAGTCCTATATCTCCAGGGCCTGCGCCGACTATATATACTTTACCTTTTGGCATACTTCAGGATGGGTAGTCCTTTCTCTGATAGAAATGTGTGATAAATGATAACACAGTTATGCATTAATCGGATAGGATAGAGATGCAGGAGAAACAGTTGTTGACTTGCAGGAATCGACTTGTATCGAGATCGGGAAGTCCGGCGTTTATATGTTATGGTTCCCTGTTTTCATGAGGACATGTCTGGATTGTCCGGTCAAGCCGGACAATGACAAAAACTGACTTTATATACAGACACTAATTAAAAGATTTTCTTCTTTTAAAAGTAATAAATTAAGATTTAAAATGTTTAGGTATTCCTGTTTACCATCTCACGAAGTTCTTTGCCAACTTTAAAATAAGGTACTTTTTTGGGAGGAACATCAACCGCTTCACCCGTCTTAGGGTTTCTTGCCCTTCTTGCGTTCCTGTTGCGGAGCCTGAAATTTCCAAAACCTCTGATTTCCACTTTTCCGCCTTTTGAAAGGGTTTCCTTGATGCTCTCAAAAATTGTTTCGATTACAACTTCTGTCTGTTTTTTTGAAAGCCCCTCCACTTTTTCTGCTATTTTATCGATAAGAACAGATTTTGTCATAAACCCTCCTTTCATAAAAATCTAAAGTATCAATAGTTAAATGTCAACCAATTTTTTAAAAAAATGTTAAGGCGAAAACAGATACTGAAGTCGTATGCCGGAGAAAGCATCTCCAATCAGCCTTTGAGGAAACTGTCCTCTGATCATATCAAGGAAGCTGAATTTTTCTTTTTTTGTGACAACCTCTGGCTCGCCTTCAATTCCGGCAAGTTCACCTGCTAATATTATAGCATCTTCAAGATTGCCAAGTTCATCTATCAGGCCGATCTCCTTTGCCATTCTGCCGGTAAATATGCGCCCGTCAGAAAGCTTTTTTATCTCCTCAAACTTCATTCCTCTGCCATCAGATACCGCTTTGATAAACTGATCATGGACATCATCAAGAACTGTTTGAAGAATTTTCTTTTCTTCAGGAGTAAGGGTTTTGAAAACAGAGGCGATGTCCTTATGCCTTCCGCTTTTGATTACCTGTGTTTCAATGCCGATCTTATCCATCAGACCTGATACATTGGGCAATTCCATAATCACTCCGATCGAGCCTGTCAATGTACCTGCATTGGCCACAATCTTGTCAGCAGGGGCTGCTATGTAGTAACCGCCGGAAGCCGCAATTGCCCCCATAGAAACAACGACTTTTTTCTTTTTCCGTATTTTGACTATTTCATTATAAATTTCCTGAGATGGTGCTACAGCACCACCGGGGCTGTTAACTCTTATAATTATGGCTTTGACTGAACTGTCTTTGGCATAATCTTTCAATTCCTTGATTACATCCGATGATTCAATTATTACTCCGGAGACATGCACCAGGGCAACCTTTTCTCCGAGAGGATTTTTTTGTGAAAAAGTGAACAGAAGGCTCAGAACCACCGCGATTAGAAATATTATTGTAAAAAATATAAAGACCTTTTTCATTTTTAATTTTGATCGATAGTTTCGAAAAAAAGAATTCTATGCTTAGCTGTTAATCTTCAATTCCTACCCCACCATGGTTTTCATGCTGAGGTCGATTTTTCTTTCGTCAGGCATAACATTGATTATTCTTGCAGACAGTTCGGCTCCAATTTTGAAGAGGTCCTCCATTTTTTCATCAGGTTTTTTATCGACTTCAGATCTATGAATCAATCCTTCTATTCCATCGTCAAATTCAACAAAAAGGCCAAAGTCGGTAATGTTGACAACCTTACAATTTACTGTATCTCCAAGTCTGTATTTATTGGGTATTTCTTCAATCCATGGATCAGCAGTCAGTTCTTTAATGCCGACAGAAATTCTTTCTTTCTCGGGTTCAATGTTAAGAACAACAACTTCAATCTGTTGTCCTTTTTTTAGCACATCGGAAGGATGTCTTATCCTCTTGATCCAGGACATATCGGATATGTGAAGCAGCGCGTCTACCCCTTCGTCAAGCGAGACAAATGCCCCGAACTCCGCAAAACTTTTTACTGTTCCCAGTATTTTTTGACCGATAGTATATTTATTCTTTATGACTTCCCATGGGTTAGGTTTGAGCATGCGTATACTGAGCGAAATTTTTTTGTCGCCTTTGCTGACTTTAAGAACGATTGCTTCTACGCTCTCTCCAACAGAAAAATATTTAGAAGGTTTTATGTTTTTTTCTATCCAGTCGATTTCACTGACATGAATGAGACCCTCCACCCCTTCTTCAAGTTCAATAAATATTCCGTAATCGGTAATAGTTATTATTTTTCCGATCACAATATGATCGGGAGGATATTTTTCCTCGACTGATTCCCAGGGGTCAGCGGATTTCTGCTTGTAGCCAAGTGTAACTTTATTATTGCCGGGGTCAAATGAAAGAACGATCACCTCGACCTTGTCACCTATGCTGAAAAGTTCCCCTGGATGGCTTATCCTTCCCCATGACATATCCGATATATGCAATAGACCATCAATTCCCCCAAGGTCAATAAATGCCCCGTAATCCGTAAGGTTTTTAACAATTCCTTCCAGAATAAGTCCCTCTTTGAATTTTGAGATTGTCTTTTCTCTTAGCTCTTTGCGCTCTTCTTCAAGAAGCGCACGTCGCGAAATAATCACGTTTGAACCTTTATTGTTAAAATTTAGAACCTTGAATGAAAATGTATGTCCAATAAGGGCATCTGTATTTTTTGGGGCTTTTAAATCGATCTGGGAACCCGGAAGAAAAGCAACAACTCCTCCAATGCTGACTGTCATCCCTCCTTTGACTTTTCCTGTAATTTTCCCATCAACAGGTTGACTGTTATTGAAGGCATCTTCGATCTTATCCCACATTCTTGCCCCTTCAGCCTTTTGCCTCGATAGTTTAGCAAAGCCATCTGAAGTGCTCATTCTTTCAATAAAGACCTCGATTTCATCACCGGGGTGAAGATCATGAAGCTCATTATTGACCAGTTCTCTTTTAGGGATAAAGCCTTCACATTTCAAACCTACGTCAACTATGATACCGTCTGCCTTTATTTGCAGTATCTTACCTTTAGTTATCGCACCAACTTTTAATCCCTTAAACGAGTCGGCATAAAATTTTTCTAAGTCATTCATCTGAATTTCCATGGTTATATATTATATTACCTCCTGACAGAAATTGCTTTTTTTTCAGAACACGATCCAAGATCAAATGTAAAGTTAAAATCTTCCTTATTGTGTAGACTTTATAATATTTTCAAAAGCATTGCCAATCTTAATCTGTTGTTTACAGTCGGTATACTTTATCATAAACATCAATATTCCGTTTTCATCGTTTTTTTTCTGCATATTTTTTTTGAAGCTTTTTTATGGCTGACATGACATTGTCGCTAACTTTATCGTGTTTCAGATGGGGTGGTGAATCTTCATTTTCTGTTAATGATTTGTGGTATATCGGCTTGCCGAATATCACTAATATTTTGTTTCTTTTTAGCCACTTAGCATCAACTGGCAATGCTTTGTCAGTTCCGATAATAAGAGCCGGGACTATAGGCACATTGCTAATACTGGCTATCATTCCTACTCCGCGCTTGGCTTCTTGCAGTTGACCTGTTTCATTTCTTCCGCCTTCAGGGAACATTACGATGAGTTCACCCTTTTTAAGCCGCCTTACAGCATCTTTGATTGTTGACGGGCGCGGTTTTTCTCTGTCAACCGGAAAAGCGGCACGTTTTATCATCCATCCAAGTACCGGGACATCAAAAAGACCCCTTCTTGCCATAAAAGTCGCTACCCGGGGAAGCACCGAGCCTAACAAAGGCGGGTCTAAATAGCTTATATGATTTGCCGCTATTATTACTCCACCTTCAGCCGGCACGTTATCTTTTCCTTTAGTATCAAGACCGCCGTTAAAACGAAGAATTAATCTTATTGTGAAAGCAACCAGCTTATATGTAAAAATATAAATTGAATCCATTTTCTATCATAAAAACTTTAAACTTGTTAACAATGGAAAATGCTGCTGACTGTTAAGGCATTACTTTAAATTTTTGATGATTGTCAATACAACCTCTTTTATACTCATTTTAGTTGAATCAATCTGAATCATATCATCTGTTATTTTTAACGGAGCGGTCTTGCGCGAAGAATCTCTCAAATCACGTTTCCTTATATCTTCCATTGTAGATTTAATCGTAATATCAGGGGAATGGGTTTTTAGCTCCTCATATCTCCTCCTGGCTCTTTCTTCAAGGCTTGCGTCAAGGAAAAATTTGTTTTCGGCATCAGGGAAAATCGTTGTACCGATATCCCTGCCTTCAATCACTACATTGCCCTTAAGACATATTTCTTTTTGAATATTGAAAAGTCTTTTCCGGACGACCGGCAGCGCAGAGACCCTGGAACTTAATTCACCAATTTCATTGGTCCTTATCTCAGATGTCACATCTACATTATCGACTGTAATTCTGTCATTAGTAATCCTGATATCTGTGTTTTCGATCATTATTTTTATGGAACTTATATTGTCGGGACTGATTTTTTCTTTCCTTGCCTTCCAGGCAATTGCCCTGTATAGTGCGCCTGTGTCCAGATAATTGTAGCCGAGTTTTTTTGCAAGGGCCTTTGCAACTGTCCCTTTCCCTGCACCGCATGGGCCGTCGATGGTTATAACATTTTTCAATGCTGAAGACCTTCTATCAAAGCCATAAATTCTGGGAAGGATGTGTTTACACAGTCCGTGTCTGATATAGTTATCTGTCCTTTGGCCGTAAGCCCTGCTATAGCCAGAGACATCGCAATTCTGTGGTCTCCATGACTGTTAACAGATGCAGCCTGCAGTTCGTCCGTGCCTTCAATGACAAGACCATCTTCAAGTTCCTCGACCGCTACTCCCATTTTCATTAATTCTGAAGCCATAGATGCTATCCTGTCCGACTCCTTCACCCGCAGCTCTCTATCACCGGTAATTCTGGTAACACCTTCGGCACAGGAGGCTGCTATACATATTATGGGAAATTCATCAATCGCTCTCAGAATTTCATCAGTTTTGATATCTATACCTTTAAGCTTTGAATATTTAACAAATATGTCTGCAACAGGTTCTCCTGATACGTCCCTCATGTTCTCCAGCCTTAAGTCTGCACCCATCATTTTTAAAATGTCTATTACTCCTGTTCTTGTAGAATTTATACCAGTGTCCCTGATCAATATTTCTGATTCAGGTACTAACAATCCCGCTACTATGAAATATGCAGCTGATGAGAGATCACCCGGGATTGTGACATCTATAGGATTCAGAGGTTCCATCCCTCTGACGGTAACAGTAGAATTCTCTACATTAATGTCTGCACCGCATGCCATTAGCATTCTTTCAGTATGATCCCTTGATTTTCCGGGTTCAATAACTCTTGTTATACCGTCACAATAAAGCCCTGCCAGGAGTATTGCTGATTTAACCTGTGCGCTAGCAACAGGAGAACTGTAACTGATAGGCCGCAAAGAACCACCTTTTATTTTAAGAGGTGGATAGCCATCTCTTTCAGAGCTGATAATTGCTCCCATCTGTGAGAGTGGTGTTATTATCCTTTGCATGGGCCTGCTTTTTAACGACGAGTCTCCGGTTAACTGTGAAGAAAATGGCTGTCCTGCGAGTACTCCGCTCAAAAGCCTCATTGTTGTTCCCGAGTTCCCACAGTCTATTGTGCCGGCAGGTTCTTTAAGTCCGGTCAATCCTTTGCCCTTAATTATTATTTCGTTGGACCGCTCTCTTAACTCCTTACTCTTAACTCTGAACTCTATTTCGATTTCCATCTGCCTTAAGGCCTCGATAGTTCTCATGGGATCTTCTGCGCGCAGGAAATTATTTATAATACTTTTCCCATTAGCGAGGGATGAAAGCATTATTGCACGATGGGAAATTGATTTGTCTGGAGGGGAGATAATTTCTCCGCGGAGAGAGCCCCTGTATTTTATATTAATCTGATTCAATGAGCTGTCTTGCCTCGTTAGCCCTTTTGAATTCTTTTTCCAGACCCTCCCAGTCTGATTCTTCAAAAAATTGTATCATTCGAGAGATCGAAGATGAGAAGCTTTTCAGTGACAGGATAATATCTTTCCTGTTATAGCTGCATATATCCCGCCAAAGCGATGTAGGACTTAGAGCGATCCGCGTCATATCTTTTAATCCCTTGCCGCTGAACTGTAACATATCTTTGTTAACGTCATTAATTGCATTAATCAGGGCGTATGCCGCTATATGAGGAAGGTGGCTTACCGCTGCAAAAATAGAGTCATGTTCTTCCGGGCTCATCACTATTGTGCCGGTTCCTATAAATTCCCAGAAGTCACGGATTTTCTCCAGCGCCTTTTTATCTGTGTTTGCAGTGGGAGTGATTACGCATTTTGCATTATTGAAAAGATCAGGAGATGCAGCGTTTATGCCGGAATATTCTTTTCCTGCTATGGGGTGGCCGGCTACAAAACTTACTCCATCAGGCATAATAAGTTCAAGTTGATTTACAATCTCTGCTTTAACACTTCCTACATCTGTTACAATTGCACCCTCTTTAAGCTCATCCTTTATGTCTGTTATAATCTGTTTAAAATGCTGTACAGAAGAAGCCAGTATAATGAGGTCAGCATTTCTCACACCTTCAGCATGTGAAGTTGTGAACGAATCGATTATTCCGAGTTCCCCGGCCCTGGCTAAATTTTCTTCCTTTCTTCCTATTCCAGATATTTTCCCATTGAAACCTGCTTTCTTTAATGAAAGGGCGACTGAACTTCCGATAAGTCCAACGCCTATGATAGCTACATGTTTGAAATCCATGACGAGTTAAACTGTCCTCCAATCTTCATAAACTTACGATTGATTTTCTCAATGCTTCGATCAATAATTTATTTTCCTTTGGCGTTCCTATAGTAACTCGTGCTGCTTCAGGTCCCATAGGTCTGATAATAATTCCTTTATTTAATAGAGAACTGTACAATTCAGCAGATATTTTGTTTTTAAAAGGTATAAATATGAAATTTGCTTCTGTCGGTATATACCTCAGGCCTAATTTTTTAAGTTCTTTATAAAGGTAGTTCTTGCCTCTTTCGTTTATTTTTCTTGATTTTTCCAGATGATTATCGTCATTCAACGCTGCAAGGGCGGCTGTCTGGGCAAGGAAGTTTACATTAAAAGGCTGGCGAACTTTATTCATTTCGGTGCTTATCAAGTTTGTGGTGATTCCATATCCGATTCTAAGACCTGCAAGCCCACAAATTTTGGAAAACGTTCTAAGTATTAAAATATCCCTGTTATGTTTCAGGTAATTTATGCTCTGCGGATAATCAGGAGAAACAACATACTCATAATATGCTTCATCAATAATCACCAGTATGTCATCAGGGACCTGCTTCATAAATGAATCTATTTCATCTTGAGTGTTAATAGTGCCGGTAGGATTATTTGGATTTGCTATAAAGATCAGTCTGGTCTTGTCAGTAATTTTAGCGGCCATTGCGTTAAGGTCATGGCGCCAGTCTTTGAGCGGGACAATAATACTTTTTCCTTTTACAGCCTGCACAATAGTTGAATACACTACAAAAGAAGGATGCGCCATTATCGCTTCGTCACCTGGACTGAGAAACGTTCTGACAGCCAGTTCGATAATCTCATTTGAGCCGTTGCCGAATATCAGTTGATCACGCCGGATGTTTAGCTTGTCGGACAAAGCATTTCTCAGATAATGACAGTTTCCATCAGGATATCTGTTTAATTCACCAATCTCTTTGCGCAGAGCCCTGATCGCAAGAGGTGACGGGCCGACAGGGTTTTCATTGGAAGCCAGCTTGACAGAACCGCTAATTCCGAGTTCTCTTTCAAGCTCTTCAATCGGCATTCCGGGGATGTAAGGTTTAATTTCGCTTATGTGGTTCGGTGCTTTAATCATATAAAAACTGAAGGGTTCGAGCCTAGACCCCTTGAATCCTTATTCATTTATTCTGCCGAAGGGTATGAACCGAGCACTTTAAAAAACAGGCACTCCTTTTGAACATCCTTTATCGCCTTCATGACGTTTTTATCATCAATATGCCCTTCCATATCCACAAAGAACATATATTCCCATGCCTTTCTTTTTGAAGGTCTTGACTCGATTTTTGTAAGATTTATTTTATGCCTTGAAAAGGGACGTAAAATCAAGAACAGCGCACCGGGCTTGTCTTTAATGGTGAACATTATTGATGTCTTATCTTTTCCTGTTTTGCCAGGTGATTCCTTTGCAATTACCATAAATCTTGTAACGTTTTTCTTGTTGTCTTCGATGCTTTTTTCAATAATCTTCAGGCCGTATACGGAGGCCGCCAATTCACTGGCGACAGCCGCAGAATCAGGAGACCTTGATGCGCGCTTTGCGGCGGCAGCTGTACTGATCTCATCAATAATCTGCACACCCGGAAAATTTCTCTCGAGCCAGCTTCGACACTGCGCCTTTGCCTGAGGATGTGAGTAAATTTTCCGGACACTTGCTTTTTGCCCCAACTTTGACAGTAAGTTATGCGATATTTCAAGCACAATTTCGGATGAGATCATTAAATCTGAATCCATAAACATATCGAGAGTGTAGTTGACTACACCTTCTGTAGAGTTTTCGATAGGCACTACTCCGTAATTTACCTTGTTCCTGAAAACCGCCTCAAAAACTTCTTTTATCGTGCTTTCCGGCAGGTACTCCGAAGATGACCCGAATTTTCGTCTCGCTGCAAAATGTGTGAAGGTTGCAGACGGTCCCAGATAGGCAATCTTTAAAGGTTGCTGGAGAGCGACCGAAGCTGACAGGATTTCTTCATAAATCAGTTTCAGTGCTTCATTAGGGAAAGGTCCTGTATTACTCTCCTGAAGTTTGCGCAATATCGCTTTTTCTCTTACCTGGGAATGAATCTTCAGCCGGTTGCTCTGTTTAGCCCTGCCCACTTCCAGGACTATCTGTGCCCTCTCATTTAGCAGTTCAACTATCTTCAGGTCGATCTTGTCGATTTTAGATCGGAGTTTCTGCAATTCAGAAGTTTTTTTCATTTTACTCTTATGATCTGCAAAGCAAATATGATATAAAACAGTTTCAGGAATCCGGGATCAACGATGCATATAGTTAGAAAAAATATCCCTTCATCTCTCTATTACTGATGAGGGTTAATTTAGCAATAAAACTGAGTTTTTTCAAGGTAAATACCGAAAGCTGGAATCTGCCATGGGAGATGGCGGTATTTAGTTGTGTTTAATAATCTTTACTATAATGTCTCCGAATCCCGGCATCCCGGTAAAAGGGGAAAGGTTTTTGGTGTTGAAGAGCCTGTTAATATTTTGTGTATAAAATGAAGTATGATTTAACAAACCTGCACCGGACGCCTTTTGACCCCCAGGCCCAAAGGCGGTTTTTATAACTCCCGGCATTACATCTTCGGTTAAAAAGACCTTGCCCTGCATTCTGTTTTTCAAAGGGTTTTCGAGAATAATAATGTCTCCTGTCTTTAAATTCAGATGATCACCATCCGTTTTATTAAGTGCAAGCACAGGAATTGAAACAGTTCCTGACTTGAATGTAATCTTACCCGCCGAAATCCCGTATTCTTCAGGAATGTTTTTAACTTCCGGTACAATATGCTGAAATTCATTGTTTAATGGCTGCATACATTCTGTGTTAGTCTCTGCAAGGTATGGGCAGATTCCGGTCATAGTCATTGCATAATGAGCTCTGCCGCTAATAAGTTGAAAAGGATATTCTTTGACAGCGTCATTAAATGATTCGTTTCCATGGCTCCATTTGGATTCTGACCAATAGAAGGTAGAAGGGAAATTTGTCCCCAGGCGTGAGTTGATTTTTGCAAGGTAACCGAACTTAAATTCAAACTTCTTTGACCCGGTTTTAGGATAAACACCGGATGGCGAACCATCCTTTTTTTTGTAACGGTAATAACTTGAAGGCCAGACCGCTACCCCGTTATTTTTCCGCAGCCAATCAACAGTCAAAGGTTCTCCTTTCTTTATAATTGTGTTACCCCAGGTTGCTGTTGTATTGTCCGGTATGCCTGTTATTAAACATCCTTCAGGAAGGTCGGGATATGGAAGTGGTGAACCGATATTATAAAATCCGGGTGATTCTCTAAGTAGGTCATTGATAAACTCTTCTTCGTTTATATATTTTTCGAAATCTTCAGGTCTGATATCAGAGTCACCATTGTTGACAAGAGCATTAGCCAGTACGGTCATTATTTCAAATGGGGTTTTTGATCCATGAAGCGGTTTGATAACCTGGTCTCTTATGGCTATTTCAGGACTCATTGTATACACATCACTAAGTCCGATTCGCTCTAAATAACCAGCCTCCGGAAGAACTATATCCGCATATTTGCCGGTCTCTGTTATATGAGTATCGATAAAGACCATCAAATCGAGAGTATATTCACCGTTTTTATCCATGGCCGTAACCGCATTAACCCAGTCGTGGCTGTTTCCGGCTGTCATGACAGGATTGCCTGCTCTCGATATAAATGCCCTGACCGGATATTTATAATTTTTAAATGGGCCATGTTTCAACGTAATCCCTTTTCTGATTTTCATGGGAAGATCAGCCAATACGCCTCTCCATGCTGCCGGAAAATCACCATACAGGTCTTTATGCAATTCTGAATGTTTCCCTTGTATATCTGAGCCGTTTACTTTTTTGTTAGTCACTTTCTCGAGGAATTTCTTCCCTGCAACGAAATCCCCTTTTTTTGCCTTTTGGGAGTCTATAAAAACCAAACCTCCAGGAATATCCATGTTACCTGTTATGAGGCAGAGGGTTGTCATGAGTATTGATGTGACATCACCGTTGCTGTGGTGGGCAGTGCCGTGCATTCCAATTTCGATAGCGGCAGGCTTTGTTATGCCAAACAGGTGAGATATATTTTTTATATTATTAGCGGAAATCCCGGTTATATTTTCTGCCCACTCAGGTGTGAAAAAATTAAATTCATTCGAAGGGTCTTTTTTGTCAGTATACGAAAGAAACGCGCCTTTGAATTCCTGCCAGCCAGTCGTATAATCTCTGAGAAAATCATGATCTATATAACCTTGAGATGCATTATCCGGAGAATCATTACAGATAATATGATAAAGCATGGATGCAAGCAGAGCGGCATCTGTTCCAGGTTTTATTGGAAGCCAGATATCCGCATGAGATGCAGAATTTGTAAAGGACGGATCAATGACTATGTATTTACATTTATTTTCCTCTCTGGCTCCAGGTATGCCACTGGACATGTAATTGAATCTTGCTGCAACGAGCGGATTAACCCCGATGTTCAGAAGAAGCTTGATATCATGGTTTTTGTACAAGTGAATTTCTCCTTCACTATTTCTTAACAGACAAGGTCTCTGTATATCAGGTAGCGGTCTTTCATCTCCAGTCATAATACCGTGACCCCATCTGCGATTGGGATCACAGATACTCCCATGATCAAATGTATTTGGGGTGCCAAAGGCATGAAACAGTCTGTAATATGCTTCTCTGTCAGTAACGTCGCCGCAGTTCAGGAAGACAGATTCCGGGCCATGCGCTTTCTTAATTTCAATTAACTTGACAGCAATATGCTTGGAAGCCTCATCCCAGGTTATTTCTTTCCATCTGTCCTCACCTCGCTTGCCGATCCTCATTAAAGGGGTTTTGATTCTGTAAGGTGAGTAAGTAAGCTGTAACCCTGAGGCACCCTTAGCGCATAATGTTCCGTTATTTATTAAAGAGTGAGGGTTTCCATATATTTTTTTTGCAAAACCGTTTTCTACTGCCACTGCTATACCGCATTCTGATGGACACATTGCACAGGATGAATATATAATTTTTGCAGAGTCTTCATTAAGCGAGACAGCCGGTTCTGTCGATGCACTTTTAGTTGAACTTTTAATTGTAATTTTGTGATCTCTTAATGGGGAGTTCAATGAATCACTTTTATAGACATAAAAAACAGAAGGATTAGCATTAAGTTCAGGATTAAGGACTTTGATATCGCAATGTTCAAGTACGGAGACTATCTCACTCTTTGGGTCATTTATATCGCCGAATGTAATAGCCTTTCCCATACAGCTCTGCACACATACCGGTAAAAGCCCTTTCAGTAGTCTTCTGCTGTAACAGAAGTCGCATTTTTCAACTTGTCCAGTGATCGGTCTTATATCGATTGCATTATATGGGCATTTGTCATAGCATTGCTGACAGCCTGTACATTTATCGTGATCAAGTAAAACTATACCGTCATCATTTTTAAACAAGGCTGTTTCATCACATGATTCTATACAGGGAGCATTTTCGCAGTGGTTACAAAGACGAGGCAAAAAAAACTTATTATTATGAGGGTAGATGCCTGAATGATATGTTTCAACTTTGCATCGAAAGGTCCCGAATGGGATATTATATTCTGCTTTGCAGGATACCTGGCACGCATAGCATCCAACACATCTGTCAATGTTGACTAACATTGCGAATCTTTTGGACTGTTTTGCCATGATTTTAATTTAACTAAATAATTATTATAAATAAAGCCGAATGCGTTATTAATATATTTGAGCTGCTAAAAAAAATGTGTCCATTGACTGAGTTTATTTTCCCATGCTATGTTCAAAGAAATATCAAAGGAGGAGTAAATGTCCTATAAAATAGATTTCAATACAACTTTAGAATGTGTAGATAAAGATGAGCTATTAAACCGAATTAATGGAAAGTCCAATTTTGTGCTGGTTGATACAATTGGCAAATATGATGGGAATAGATCAAAAATTAAAGGGGCGAAAACAATTCCATATCCTGAGGTAATCGACAAAAGAAGAGACTTAATATTGTTTGACGAAATCATCATATATTGTAAGCATAGGGACTGCAAGGCTTCCAAGAAGGTTGCTGTTGGTTTGCAATCACTGAATATTAAAAACGTTAAGGTTTATGAAGGTGGAATTGATGAATGGACAGCATATGGCCTTCCGGTTGATGAAGAATAAAATATTTTGAGGCGCGGGGAGGATGCAAAGTATCAAAAATGTTTACTTTTACAGATCCTCAAATATAAACTTGCAACACCCCAAATCCAACACTTGGTTGTCGTCCGAAAATCGAGACTTGAAATCATTGGTGATATCGTAAAATCTCTGAACACCATCTTTCCTTTTTTGAACCAGCCCGGTTGCCTCGAGAACTTTAAGATGTCTCGACATGTTATATATTTTTATGCCGAGAATATCCGATAAGTCCTGTACTGACAATTCCTTTTTTAGAAGCTCGTGTATTATCTTCAGGCGGCTTTCATCAGCGAGCGCTTTAAGTATGTTTGTCCAATTTGACTGGTGATTTGGAGCGGAATCGTTCATTATTGTTAAACAGAGCTATTTTTAAAAATTAAAGCTTAATTATAATTATATAATTAATTCTTATTCAATATCAAGGTCTATTGGGTACAGAATTTATATCTGCAGCATATAACTGTCTGATTTCTATAATTGGTCTACTACAAAAAATTTCTAATTGTTTCAATATCAGATAGTATGTTATAATTCCATGATTTGAAGTCCTCAATTTTATGAGTCCTTTTTAATAACAAAGGGTACATTAATGCTGCTTTATCTTTTTTTGATAGTATATTTCTGTATCTTGATAGCGGTCTTCATCTACGCTTCACACCGGTATTATATGGTTTATCTCTACTATAAGCACCGCAGGAACAAACCGAAGCTTGGAAAAAGATTATCTGAACTGCCCCGCATAACCATTCAACTTCCACTCTACAATGAAATGTATGTAGTGAGGCGCTTAATAACAGCATCCTGCAATATTGATTACCCCAGAGAACTCCTTGACATCCAGGTGCTGGATGACTCTACGGATAATACGGTCAATGTTGCAAAAAAGTGTGTTGGAGAGTTTAAAGAAAAAGGATTTGACATAAATCACATCCACCGCGTTAAGAGGGAAGGGTTTAAGGGTGGAGCGTTGTCAGACGGATTGAAAGTAGCTAAGGGTGAGTTCATAGCGGTTTTTGACGCAGATTTTGTCCCGCAAAGAGATATCTTAAATAATACGATCCATTATTTTGCGGATAAATCAATAGGCATGGTTCAGACGAGATGGACTTATTTGAACAGAAAATACTCGTTGATAACAAAAATACAGGCGATTATGCTTGATGGTCATTTTATCATGGAACATGCAGCCAGAAACTGGTCAGGGCGATTTTTTAATTTTAATGGCACTGCCGGTATTTGGAGAAAGGAAGCTATCGAAACTGCGGGTGGCTGGCAGAATGATACACTTACGGAAGATCTGGATTTGAGTTACAGGTCACAGTTAAAGGGATGGAACTTTATATTTTTAAAGGATGAAGTTGCCCCTTCAGAAATTCCTGTAGAAATTAATGGATTTAAAAGCCAGCAGCATAGATGGGCAAAGGGATCCATACAGACCGCAAAAAAACTGCTTCCTCAAATTCTAAAAAGCGATCTGCCTTTGAAGGTAAAAGTGGAGGCCTTTTTTCATCTGACCAACAATGTTTCATATCTGCTTATGCTGCTGCTTTCGATTCTGATATACCCGTCAATGATTGCCCGTATAAACATTGGATGGTTTCAGATGATAGTGACTGACGTACCATTCCTGCTGGTTGCAACTGTGGGGATATCATTTTTTTATCTGTGCTCACAGAAAGAAGCATACAGTAACTGGAAATCAAGGTTGATCTATTTGCCGATGTTGATGTCAATTGGTATAGGACTTTCTGTTAATAACTCAAAGGCGGTACTGGGAGCGCTGTTTAACAGCCAAACAGAATTTAAACGTACCCCTAAGTATATGATCGAGAAGAAAAATGACAGATGGCTTGGGAAAAAATACAGAGTAAAAATAAACCTTTCAGTAATAATAGAATTTTTGCTTGGAGTATATTTTACTTTTAATATCTATTTTGCTTTTATTAATAAGATTTATGTTTCGATCCCTTTTCTTATGATTTTTCAGGTCGGATTTTTTTATATTGCTTTTTTGTCACTTTTTCAAGTAATATTAAGTAGTTTAGCATCAAGTCGCATTGCTCGTATCTTTATATCCAAGAGAAATACTGAAGATGTAATTGCCGCATAGCCGGCATAATGCAGGAAATCAATATTTATATAATAAATCATGGTAACAAAAGGAGTTGCAAGATGGTAAAAAGATTCTTGGTTATAGCTATTTTATCAGCAGGGAGTTTATTCATATCAAATGATGTTTTTTCAGCCTGGACACAGCCAAAGGGGCATTCCTATAATCAATTGACCCTTAGTAATTACCACACTACGCAAAAGTTTACTACATTAGATACAGATTCATCAGGTGCGGTTGTTGGTTTAAAGGCCCCTGTACACAGAATTGATACAGAAGAATTTCAGTCCACGAAAATTACATATTACGGGGAGTACGGAATCACCGATAAACTCACAATATTTACCGGAATAGGATGGGACTGGCAAAAATCTAATGATAACATTAGATATGGAGTTGAGCAAGGCCCGAGTGGAGTTGGTGATATAAATCTCGGTCTGAGGCACAGCCTTATCGGCAACATTCTGGGTTCTGGTGTTCTAATGTCTATTCAGGGTGAGGTGAAGATACCTGAAGCATATGATTATGAGAGTCCTGTGACGCATTTAAGTTTGGGCGATGGTCAGTATGACGCTACACTAAAACTAAAATTTGGCCGGGGTCTTGGTAAAGGATATGCATGGCTAGATACGGGTTATAAATTCAGGTTTGAAAATGACCAGCTCGACAACAATCATTTTACACCGTCTGACCAGATTAAAATTTCATTTGGCGGTGGGTATTCTGTCACATCATGGCTGTCTATAAGAGGGCTTGTAGACTGGACACATTCGGTTGGAAATGCGAAAGTTTCGCCAGAGCTTCAAACATTATTTAATGGGGGCGGAGGCGGAGCGTCCTGGCAGCAAGATATTGTCATCATAAAAGATTCATTGGTACTGGAACCGAACGCCTTGAGCGCAGGTATTGATCTGGCATTTAATGTTGCCCCTAAATGGCAGGTTGTTCTTTCCTATAACACTGAACTGCCTGGATTTGGAGAATTTAAGACCGAGGATTTTGCACTTGGCGAGACATTTAGCCTGGCGATGGTATACATCCACTAAACCTAAAAAAACTTAATTTGAAAATTATTAAAACTTTTTCCAGATATTTTGTTGCTCTATTTTTTATCCTGTAAAATGAATAGTAAAAAAAAATACTATTCCTGCTGATAAGTATTTCCATTATCATACTATCTCTTTATATCTTCGTTAAGCGCCATACTCTTCTGGCAGTTATATATCAGACTATTCAACTGGAAGATAAGGCAATTGAATCATTTTACGAGGCTAACGATGCATATTCTTACTATCAACTTGGATTAATATATAAAAGAAAGGGTTTGTTTGATAAAGCCGAGCGTGTATATTTACAACTCTTAACGATGCAACATGATCATCCTCATGCGAATTATGATCTGGGATATATATATAGGGCAACTAAAAAATATGAGAAAGCATTGGTTCAGTACCGTAAAGCATTAGAGATAAATCCGGAGAATGCATTTGCACATTATGATCTCGGTTTTATATATAAAGAGAAAGGTCTTTTCAAAACAGCATTATCAGAATATCAACAGGTGCTTGAAATTGATCCCTCTAACAAATATGCTTTATGGGATATTGCTGTGGTTTATGAAAAGCTTGGCATGAAGGAACGTGCAGAAGAGCAGTATAAATATTACCATCAAATGACGGACTGCAGTTTCAGACGATTCTGGAACTGTTTTGATTGATTGAATATCCTATCTTATATCATAGTAAACCTGTTTTTATTTTCTTCCTGGTATATCTTTCTCTTTCGTAAAAGAAAGCTCATATCATTTGTTGACAGGATTATCGGAACATCTGTCCTGGCTCTTTCACAGATAATATTATCAGCATTGTTGCTTGGTGTTCCCTTTAAAAAACTTTATGTTTTCCCTCTGTTCACTCTGAACACATTTGTATCAGCGGTTATATTGATCATCACAGTTATCAGCTTGCAAAAAATTGATTCTGGAAATAAACAGGTTTTCTTTGCCTCAATCGTCAATGAATGGAAAGATAAGATTGGCAATGTACTTAAATTGATAAAGGGTGACGTTATATTATGCTGCTTGTTTGGTCTGCTGGTATTGATGACATGCTGGATGATAATGCTTGGATACCTGTTTCCCTCCTATACATGGGACGCCCTGTGGTATCACCTTCCGATTGTAGGGTATATCATGCAGAGCGGGGCTATACAGGAGGTTCCAAATTATTCTTTTATTAACCAGTGGATTAACATGTTCCCAAAGAACATCGAACTTTTCTTTTTATGGAATATTATTTTTTTACAGAATGACGTAATCACAGATTTAAGTCAGCTCTTTTTTACCCTTACTGGTGTTGTAACGATATACAGCATAGCTTTAAAAGTGGGAATAAAGAGTAAATATGCTTTGTACTCCTCTTTTCTTTTTTTCTTTACACCTATAATAATTCTGCAATCGACAACAAACTATGTTGATGTCGCGATATCGGTTTTGTTTCTAATAGCAATTAATTTCCTGATGAGAGACAGCTTTGAGACTAACGGTGAGATGAGAAGAGAAGTTGAACATCTTCAGCAGAGGAAGTATTATCTCATTTTTGCCGGACTGTCAACGGGCATACTGCTCGGCTCGAAGAGTTCTGGCCCCCTTTTTGCGGGAATCGTATCTTCTGTTCTTGTAGTTCAGGAATCTAAAAAGCTCTGGAGTTTTTTAAAATCTGACAATAAGGACACATACTCCCAACTTGTAAAAAGTCTGAAGATGTTCTTTATTTATTTCCTCTCACCTCTATTACTGGTAGGTTCTTACTGGTACTTAAAAAACTGGGCACTAAATAACAATCCGGTATATCCGATGCAGATATCTTTTCTCGGTAATACTATTTTTGAGGGACTGTATAAAGGGATCGTAGAGCCTGCCCCCGAGATTATTAGTAAATTGTCGTATATTACGAGACCTCTTTATGTGTGGCTCGAAAATGTTCAATATTATCTGTATGATTCACGGTTGGGCGGGCTTGGTCCGATCTGGTTTATTCTTTTTTTGCCGGGTGTTTTACTCTCAATCGGATATGCTTTGAATAATTACACATATGACTTTCTTGTCGTAGCGGG